>JAUXPG010000468.1 GCA_030683915.1 Gemmobacter sp. | reverse complement strand
CAAGATCGGGGCAGGCGTGGCCGACTGGCTGCGCGCGGCGCCGGGATATGCGCTGCAGGCGGTGATCGGGCGCAACGGCGCGGCCCCACCGGCGCCCCTGACCATCGACACCGCAGGCCCTGCGGCGCTGCGCGCCTTCGGGGCAACCCTGCTGGCGCAGGGTGATCTGTGGACGGTGGGCGCGGCGGCGCTGATTGACGACGGCCTGCGCGCCCGGCTTGCGGCCGTGGCGGCGCAGCACGGAACAGAGTTGCGGCTGTTCACCGGCTGGATCACCGGGCCAAACCTGTGCCCAAGCGGCGCAGGCGCCACACTGCACATCGAACAATCAGCACCGCGCCTTGGCCCTGCCCCCGGCGTGCTGTTTCACGGCCCGCTGGCCGAGGCCGCCGCGCGGTTTCCCGACCATCTGAACACGGCAACTGCCGCTGCGCTGTGCGGGCCGGGGATCGGGGCCACGACCATCACGCTGCTGTCCACCGAAGATGGCGGCCCGCACATCATCCGCGCCCGCTTTGCCATGCCCGGCCAGACGATCGATACGGAAACCCGCTTTGGCGACGGGCCCCACCCTGTGACGCAAGCGATCATTGCCGCGTTGCAGGCGCGCGGGGCGTGGCTGCGTTACGGCTGACCCAGCGCCTCGATCGGAAAGAACGGGCGGCAGACCTTGGCCTCCAGCCGGAACCAGCGGTCAAGCCGCGCGCCGTTGTCCTCGACCCGGAAGGCGTGCAGCATGTCGGAAATCGTTTGCAGCGATGGCACCTCATAGACCAGATACCATGTGTGGTCGGTATCGGCTGGTTGCCCCACCTTCAGGATGTCGTCGTCCAGCGTGGTGATCAGACGCGCGCCCATCGTCAGCCAGTGCGCGCAGACCGCCATCAGGCGCGGCAAAATCACCTCGCGCCGTTCGGAGTCGGAGGCCGCATACCAGCCCGGCCCGGACGCGCCCAGCAGCAGGACGCGCAGGGGTGGGGTGGCGTCGGGGGCGGCGTAGCTCATGGGCAGGTCCTTTGCGGCGGTGTCGGGCGAGAGGGTGGCGCGCGGGCGGGAGGAATGCAAGTGGCACTGGAAAACCGCCGCGCGCTGGCTTAGGCCAAGGACAGGCGGGAGCGAAGGCTGATGATCGACAAACTGGAAATGCTGATCGCGCTGGAACGGGAACGCCACTTTGGCCGCGCCGCCGAGGCGTGCCATGTCACGCAACCCAGCCTCTCATCGGCCATCAAGGCGTTGGAGGAACAATTCGGCGCGCAACTGGTGCATCGCGGGTCGCGGTATATCGGCCTTACGCCGGAAGGCGAGCGGGTGCTGGCGCGCGCGCGGGTGATCGTGGCCGAGGCGCGGGCCATCCAGACCGATCTGGAACAGGCGCGCAACGGGCTGACCGGGTGGCTGCGCCTGGGTGTGATCCCGACTGCGATGGCGACGGTGCATGCCTATACCGGGCCGTTTCTGGCGCGCAATCCGGAGCTGCGGCTGCATTTGCGGTCGATGACCAGTCAGGACATCGTGACATCGCTGTTCGATTTCGACCTTGATGCCGGGTTCAGCTATTCCGCCGAGGATCTGGACCTGACGCTGCCGCCGGGGATGGAATCGTTGCCGCTGTATCGCGAACGTTATGCGCTGGTGCGGGCGGCGGCGGCGGCGCCCTATCCGCCGCGCATCACCTGGGCCGAGATTGCGGGCATCCGGCTGTGCCTGCTGACGCGCGACATGCAGAACCGCAAGATCATCGACCGGCTGATGAACCGTGCGGGGCTGTTGCCCGACCCGGTGATCGAGGCGAATTCGATTGTCGCCCTGATCAGCCATGTGCGGCAGGGCGGGGCGGCGGCGGGGTTGGCGACCATCCTGCCGGTGCGCGCGGCGGCGGAATTCACCCGCACCCCCGGTCTGGTCGCCACTCCGATCGATGGCAACGGCCCTGACATCCGCCTGCCGGAGTTTGCGCTGATCCTGCCGGTCGCCGGGCGGCGATCGCTGTTGCTGGAACGGTTCGTCGCGGCACTGGGGCCGATAGGCCGGGCCAATGAGGCAACGGAACAATCAATTTGATCGCAAGCTGCCGCATCCTTACGCTGGTCCGGCCAGGAGGATTCCATGCAGCCCAAGCCTTTGTCCGAAGCCGGTCTTGCCCGCGTCCACGATATTCTTGCTGCCCATCGCGGGGTGGAAGGGGCGTTACTGCCCATCTTGCATGACGTGCAGGCGGCGTTCGGCCATGTGCCCGCCGACGCCTTGCCGGTGATCGCGGCGGACCTGAACATCAGCCGGGCCGAGGCGCATGGTGTGATGTCGTTCTACCACGATTTCCGCGAGAAACCGGCGGGGCGGCGGGTGCTGAAGCTGTGCCGGGCCGAGGCGTGCAAGGCGATGGGCGCCGATGCGCTGGCCGATCATGCGCGGGCGGTGACGGGGCTGGATTGGCACGGCACCTCAGCCGATGGCGCGCTGACGCTGGAGCCGGTGTTCTGCCTTGGCCTGTGCGCCTGCGCGCCTGCCGCGATGGTCGATGGCCGGGTGGTGGGGCGGCTGGATGC
>JAUXPG010000457.1 GCA_030683915.1 Gemmobacter sp. | reverse complement strand
CCGCGCGGGCGCTGTCCACGTCCACAGTCGAACAGTCGCACAGCACCGCGCCCGGGACCATTGCGGCAATCACCTCGGTCGCGACAGTGCGGAGGATGGCACCGTTGGGCAGCATGGTGATGACGACATCCGCGCCCTGTGCCGCCTCGGCCGCCGTTGTGGCGCGGCTGACGCCTTCGGGGCAGGGGGCGGTCAGGTCAAAGCCCGTCACCGCATGCCCTGCCTTTACCAGATTGAGCGCCATCGGCGCCCCCATGTTGCCCAGACCGATGAACCCGACCTTCATGTGTTCTCCTCCTCGAATGTCAGCGCATCCGCCCCGAGCGGCATGAGCATAGCGGAAACTTCGTGACCGGGAACCCGGTCTGGCGCCGGGTGGCGCCACTTTGGGGTGCGGTCCTTGTCGATGATGGCGGCGCGGATCCCTTCAAGGAAATCCGCCCGCTCCATCGCGCGGTGGGTGAAGCGGTATTCCAGCGCCAGCGCCGCGCGGATGTCGGGCGCATCTCCGAGCCGGTGTAGCAGCTCAACGGTGCAGGCCATGGAAAGCGGCGCGTTGCGCGACAGGGTCTTGAGCGTGTCGCGGGCAAAATCGCTGTCTTCGGCCTGAAGCGACCGGATGATGTCGCCCAGCGTTTCCCCGCCGAAATGGCGGTCGATATCGGGCTGCAACTGTGCCAGTCGGCCGGGCGGGGCAGGCTGGTGCGCCACCTCGGCCTGACCGGCCGCAATGATGCGGGCCTTGGCGCCTTCCCATTCGGCTTCCGGCAGATAGACGTCCGCGAACCCGGCACGTATGGCGTCGGCGGCGCCCATGCGGGTGCCGGTGGTGCCAAGATATTCGCCCAACCGCCCCGGCGCGCGGGCCAGCATCATGGTGCCGCCCACGTCGGGAATTAGGCCGATGCCACATTCCGGCATGGCGATCTGGGCGCTATCGCCCACCACCCGCAGGCCAGCATGGCAGCCCACCCCGACGCCGCCGCCCATGGTAAAGCCTTGCAGGAAGCTGACCGTGGGTTTGGGAAATTCGAACAGGCGCGCGTTCATGCGGTATTCGTCGCGCCAGAAGCGGCGGCCATAGCTGTAATCGCCCGCCGTGCCGGTGGCGTACATCTCTGCGATGTCGCCGCCCGAGCAAAAGGCGCGCGGGCCTTGCGCGTCAATCAGCACCACCTGCACCGCAGGGTCGTCGCGCCAGCGGATCAGGGCGGCGTCGATCGCCATGCACATCTCGTAGGTCAGCGCGTTCAGCGCCTGAGGCCGGGTCAGGGTGATGCGGCCCGCCCGCCCTTCGACCCGGATGTCGATATCGCTCATGCCCGCCCCGCCAACATCTGCCGCGCCACGATCACGCGCATGATTTCGTTGGTGCCTTCCAGAATCTGGTGCACCCGCAGGTCGCGCACGATCTTTTCGATGCCATAGTCAGCCAGATAGCCATAGCCGCCATGCAGCTGCAGACACTGGTTTGCCACGTCGAACGCTGCGTCGGTGACATACATCTTGGCCATCGCGCAGAATTTGGTGGCATCCTGGGCGCCGGTGTCGAGCTTCCACGCCGCCTGCCGCAGGAAAGTACGGGCCGATTGCAGTTTGACTTCGCAGTCCGCAAGGCGGAACTGCAGCCCCTGAAACTGGTCAATGGTTTTGCCAAATGCCTTGCGTTCGCCCATATAGGCCAATGTCGCATCCAGCGCCGCCTGTGCCCCGCCAAGCGCCGAGGCGGCGATATTGAGCCGCCCGCCATCCAGCCCGGCCATGGCATAGACGAACCCGCGCCCTTCGTCGCCAATGCGGTTTTCAAGCGGGACCATACAGTCGTCAAACTGCACCTGCGCCGTGGGCTGCGACCGCCAGCCCATCTTGTCCTCCAGCCCGCCAAAGCTCAGCCCCGGTGTGCCATCCTCGACGATCAGGGTGGAAATGCCCTTGGGCCCGTCTTCGCCGGTGCGGCACATCACGACATACACATCGGAATAGCCGCCGCCCGAGATGAAGGCCTTGGTGCCGTTCATGCGGTAGCCTTCGTTGGTCTTGTCCGCCTTCGTGCGCAACGCGGCGGCATCCGACCCCGACCCCGGTTCGGTCAGGCAATAGGAAAACACCTTGTCCATGGTGCAGAGCGCGGGCAGCCATTTCGCCTTGACCTCGGGGCTGGCGAACTTGTCGATCATGCCGCCGCACATGTTGTGAATCGACAGGAACGACCCCACCGACGGGCAGGCCATGGCCAGCGCCTCGAACACCAGCGTTGCGTCAAGGCGGGTCAGCCCGGAGCCTCCGAAATCTTCGGACACATAGATGCCGCCAAGCCCCAGTTCGGCCACCTTGGGCCAAAGCGCCTTGGGAATGGTGCCTTGGGCTTCCCAGGCGCGGGCGTGGGGGGCGATGTGTTCCTGCCCGAAAGCATGCGCCATGTCGAAGATGGCCTGCTGTTCCTCGCTCAGTCCGAAATCCATGGCGTGCTCCCTTCGCGTATGTCGTTGCGGGCGTATCGCCCGAAACCGTTGCAACAGTCTTGCAGGCCGCTGCATCTTGGCCCGTTCCCGCGCGCCCGCCGCGCTGTGGGCCGATCAGGCGGCGCTGGTCATCACATCGGCCAGCGACCGCTCCCGCAGGCCCAGCGTGGCCAGCGCCTCGGCCGCAGTTTCGTGGACAAGCACAATGGCCCGCGGCAGCCCTTCCCATGTGCGGCGCACCAGCTCGGCCATATCCTGCCCGGCGCGGGTAGGGGCCAGAAACATCAGCAGGTGGTCGCCGCCCGTAGGAGGAAGATTCTCCAAGACCTTGGCCTGCATCGCGAAATAGGCGGGAAAGTCGCGCTCGTGCCCCGTGACATCGGTGAGGTCGAACAGATGCTTCATCCCCGGCCTGAAATCGGGGTGACGCCCGCATTCCCCTGCGCTCAGGAGCGTTTCCTGAAGGCCGACCATTCCGGAAAACGTTACCAGAACAAGGTCCAGTTTGGGCAGGATCTTATAGGAAACCGGCATGGCATCGCCCCGTCAGCGGTTGCGCCCGGCGTGACCGGGCGCAGCGCAGCCGTCAGTCCATCGCCTTGAAGTTGAAGGCAGACCCTTCCTTGATGCCGCTCGGCCACCGCGAGGTGATCGTCTTGGTCCGGGTGTAGAACCGGAAGGCATCGGGGCCGTGCTGGTTCAGGTCGCCAAAGCCGGATTTCTTCCAGCCGCCGAAGGTGTGATAGGCCAGCGGCACCGGGATCGGCACGTTGATCCCGATCATGCCCACGTTGACACGGTTGGCGAAATCGCGGGCGGTGTCGCCGTCACGGGTAAAGATCGCGGTGCCGTTGCCGTATTCGTGGTCCATCGCAAGCTTCAGCGCGTCCTCGTAGGACTTGGCGCGCACGGTCGACAGGACGGGCCCGAAGATTTCCTTGCGGTAGATATCCATGTCCGGGGTGACATGGTCAAACAGGTGCGGACCGACGAAGAAGCCGTTCTCGTACCCCTGCAGCGCGAAGTTGCGGCCGTCGACCACCAGTTTTGCGCCTTGGGCCACGCCCGATTCCACGAGGTTCAGGATATTGGCCTTGGCGGCGGCGGTAACGACCGGGCCATAATCCACGTCGCTGCCAGCGGTATACGGGCCGACCTTCAGCTTCTCGATCCGGGGGATCAGCCGTTCGATCAGCGCGTCAGCGGTGGCTTCGCCCACCGGCACCGCGACAGAAATCGCCATGCAGCGTTCGCCCGCCGCGCCATAGCCTGCACCCACCAGCGCATCCGCCGCCTGATCGAGATCGGCATCGGGCATGATGATCATGTGGTTCTTGGCACCGCCAAAGCACTGGGCCCGTTTGCCGTTCGCCGAGGCGCGCGAATAGATATACTGCGCGATCGGGGTCGAGCCGACAAAGCCGACCGCCTGAATGGTCTCGTTGTCGAGAATGGCGTCAACCGATTCCTTGTCGCCGTTCACCACTTGCAGAACGCCGTCGGGCAGACCGGCTTCCTTGCACAGCGCCGCAAGCATCATCGGCACCGAGGGGTCACGTTCCGACGGCTTGAGGATCATGGCGTTGCCCGCCGCGAGCGCGGGACCCATCTTCCACAGCGGGATCATGGCAGGGAAGTTGAAGGGCGTGATGCCTGCCACAACGCCCAGCGGCTGACGCATCGAATACATGTCGATGCCGGGGCCGGCGCTGTCGGTGAATTCGCCCTTCAGCATCTGCGGTGCGCCGATGCAGTATTCGATGACTTCCAGACCGCGCTGGATGTCGCCCTTGGCATCCGGAATGGTCTTGCCGTGTTCGCGGCTCAGAACCTCGGCCATCTTGTCCATGTCGCGGTTGATCAGCCCGACCAGCGCCATCATCACCCGCCCGCGCTTTTGCGGGTTGGTGGCGCCCCATGCGACCTGTGCCTTGGCGGCGGCGGCCACGGCGGCATCCAGTTCGGCAGTCGAGGCCAGCGCGACGCGGCCCTGCACGTCGCCGGTGTGGGGGTTGAAAATATCAGCCGTGCGGCCCGAGGTGCCGGCAACCTGCTTGCCGTTGATCCAGTGTCCGACTTCGTACATGGGGGTCCTCCCGAAAACTGGCGCTACGATAGTCTTGCAGATTTGCCAGCAAAAGGGGAAATGTGGCAAAGCAATGCTGCAAATATGCAAAGGCTGGCGATGGACTGGGATGATCTTCGGGTGTTCCTTGCGGTGGCGCGCACCGAAAGCCTGTCGGCTGCGGGCAAGGTGCTGAAATGCGATGCGGCCACGGTCGGACGGCGGATCGCGCGGCTTGAGGATGACGTGGCGGCGCGTCTGTTTGCGCGGTCGGCGCAGGGGTATGCCCTGACAGATGCTGGCCTGCGGTTGGTCCCCCATGCCGAACAGGCCGAACAGGCGATGGCGGCGGCGGCCGAAGACCTTGGCGGTGCGGCGGGCCAGATCAGCGGGCAGCTGCGGATCGGGGCGCCCGATGGCTGTGCCAACTATCTGCTGCCGCAAGTCTGCGCCGCGATCTGCGACGATCATCCGGGGCTTGAAATCCAGATCGTGGCCTTGCCCCGCGTGTTTAACCTGTCGCGGCGCGAGGCGGACATGGCCATTGCGGTGTCGCCCCCGGCAGCCGGGCGCCTGACGGTGCAAAAGCTGACGGATTACCACCTGCATCTGGCGGGGCACGCCGATTACCTTGCCCGCCATCCGCCCATTCTGGCGCCTGCCGACCTGACCGGGCACCGCATGATCGGCTA
Organism: Gemmobacter sp.; assembly: GCA_030683915.1. Taxonomy (GTDB): domain Bacteria; phylum Pseudomonadota; class Alphaproteobacteria; order Rhodobacterales; family Rhodobacteraceae; genus Wagnerdoeblera. Next base: position 7,731 of record JAUXPG010000457.1, on the reverse strand, counting down.
TATACCCGACATGATCTTCGACAAGGAACTGGATTACATGGCCGAAACCGGGGCGCGGGCTGTTTCGCTCACGTCAAATTCGGTGTCGGTGCAGATGCAGATGATCCGATCCGGCGCCGGGCTGGGCATCGTGCATGATTTCGCGATCCCCGCCTGTCCGGGGGTGACGCGGGTGCTGACCGAACAGATTGCGCTGACGCGCAGCTTCTGGCTGATCCGCCATGCCGATGACCGCCGGTCCGACCGGCTGAACCGACTGGCCGAGGCGCTGGCCCAAGGCGTGCGCCGCGAAGTTGCCCGGCTCGAATCGCTTGCTTGACAGAATCGCCCCCCAAGGCGGACCCTTGTGGAAACAGGGAGGGACAAACCATGCTGGTGCAGCAGATTCTGAATGCCAAGCCCCAACAAGGCGTGACCACCGTGCCTCCGGGCACCACATTGCGCGAAGCGGTGGAGGTGCTGTCGGTGCGCCGGATCGGCGCGGTGATCGTGTCATCGGATGGCAAGCGCATCGCGGGCATCCTGTCGGAACGCGATGTCGTGCGCGAACTGGGCAAGCGGGGCGCATCCTGTCTGGATGACCCGGTGGAAAAGGTGATGACCGCCGCCATCGTGGGGTGCACACGGTCTGACAGCGCAGATCAGGTTCTGGAACGCATGACCGAAGGCCGCTTTCGCCATATGCCGGTGATGGAAGACGGGCAAATGGTGGGGCTCATCTCCATCGGGGATGTGGTCAAGGCCCGGCTGGACGAGTTGTCGATGGAAAAGACCGCGCTGGAAGGCATGATCAAGGGCTTCTGATCCGTCAACTGCCTGCGTTTCAATCTGCACTTGCATTCGCCTGCGCAATAATGTTGCGTGTGCAGCATGGTGGCGGGCATTCCGCTGCACGGCAGCACGGAGGCACCCTTGCGCATCGGTCTTTACCCCGGCACTTTCGACCCCGTGACGCTCGGCCACATGGATATCATCGAACGCGCGGCAATGCTGGTGGACCGGCTGGTGATCGGGATCGCGATCAACCGCGACAAGGGGCCGCTGTTCAGTCTCGAACAGCGTGTGGCGATGATCGAGGCGGAATGTGCGGGCCTGTCTGCCCGCACCGGAACCGAGATCGTGGCGCATCCGTTTGAAAACCTGCTGATCGACTGTGCGCGCGATGTGGGGGCGGGGGTTATCGTACGCGGTCTGCGCGCGGTGGCCGATTTCGAGTATGAATTCCAGATGGTCGGTATGAACCGCGCGCTCGACAATTCGATCGAGACGGTGTTCCTGATGGCCGATGCCCGCCGTCAGGCGATTGCGTCGAAGTTGGTCAAGGAAATTGCCCGTCTGGGGGGCGACGTGTCAAAATTCGTCCCGCCACGCGTGAACGATGCGCTGCGCGACCGCTTCGGCCCGGTCAATCCGCGCTGATCCGCGCCACCCACGCCCGCGCGATGGCCAGCCCCGCAGCATCGGCCGCCGCGCCATGGGCCGCGCGGGCCTGCGCGTAGCCGTCGATCCAACCGGGGGCGAGGTTCAGGATGGCGGCGGGAAAGCTGCGGTTCCAGTCGTCCACCACGGCGCGGCTTGCCTCGAAGTGAAACTGCATGCCATAGCCTGCCCGCCCGATCCGGAAGGCCTGCGCCGGCGTGCTGTCATTCGCGGCAAGGTGGGCCGCAGACGGGGGCAGGGTGAAGGTGTCGGAATGCCATTGGAAGATGGGAAAGCGGCGCTCGAGCCCGCCCAGCACCGGGTCGGCGCGGCCCGCATCCGTCAGCCCGACCCCGCACCAGCCGAATTCGGGTGCCGCGCCCAGCCGGTTCTCCGCCCCCGCGCCACGGGCAAACACTTGTGCCCCAAGGCAGATGCCCAGCACAGCCTGACCCGACAGCGCAGCTTGATTCATGCAGCGCGCGAGTTCGGGCAGATAGGGGTGGATGTGGTCATCGGTTGCCGCCTGTTCGCCCCCGAACACCACGAGCGCATCATAGGCGGCCATGTCGGGCAGCCTGCCGTCGGCAAACGGGCGGTAAATGGCCACCCGCGCCGCGGCCTCGTGCAGGGCCACGCCGACCTGCCCGTGGTGGGTGATGGCGGTGTTCTCGACAATGGCGACGCGCATGGGGTTACTCCGGTGGTCAGGCCGCGATCTTGCATCCGGTGGCCCGCTGCGCAAGCCCTGCACCACCAACCCCCCTTGCGCTTTGCCTTAACCCATGAAAGGGGGAACCGCCAAACGGACACTCCCGAGGAGACCCCCATGGAGATTCGCGAGGCGCTGACTTTCGACGATGTGCTGCTGGTTCCTGCCGCCTCCAGCGTGTTGCCATCGGATGCAGATACATCAACCCATGTGACCCGGGCGATCCGGCTGAACATCCCGCTGCTGTCCAGCGCGATGGACACGGTGACCGAGGCGCGGATGGCCATTGCCATGGCGCAGGTGGGCGGAATGGGCGTGATCCACCGCAATCTTGACCCCGAGGCGCAAGCGCGCGAAGTCCGGCGCGTCAAGCGGTTTGAATCGGGCGTGGTCTATGCTCCGATCACCCTGCGCGCCGATCAGACGCTGGCCGACGCCAAGGCGCTGATGGACCGCTACAACATCACCGGGTTTCCCGTGGTCGACGGCGATGGCCGTGTCGTGGGCATCGTGACCAATCGCGACATGCGGTTCGCCTCGGACGACCGCACGCCGGTGTCGGTGATGATGACGTCCGACAACCTTGCGCTGCTACACGAGCCGGTGGACCGCGAAGCCGCCATCAGCCTGATGAAGGCGCGGCGGATCGAAAAGCTTCTGGTGACCGACGGCGCAGGCAAGCTGACCGGGTTGCTGACGCTGAAGGATACCGAAAAGGCCGTTCTGAACCCGCAGGCGTGCAAGGACGAACTCGGCCGCCTGCGCGTGGCCGCCGCAACCACCGTGGGCGATGCCGGGTTCGACCGCAGTCAGGCCCTGATCGATGCCGGGTGCGACCTGATCGTGATCGACACCGCGCATGGGCATTCCGAAGGCGTCGCCCGCGCGGTGGAACGCATCAAGGCGCTGTCGAATTCCGTGCAGGTGGTGGCAGGCAACGTGGCGACCGCCGCTGCGACCCGCGCGCTGATCGACGCGGGCGCCGATGCCGTCAAGGTGGGAATCGGACCGGGCAGCATTTGCACCACGCGCATCGTTGCAGGGGTCGGGGTGCCGCAGTTGACCGCGATCATGGATTCGGCCCAGGCGGCGGGCGAGATCCCGATCATCGCGGATGGCGGGATCAAATATTCGGGCGATTTCGCCAAGGCCATCGCTGCGGGGGCCTCGTGCGCGATGGTGGGCAGCGCCATCGCGGGGACCGATGAATCGCCCGGCGAGGTAATCCTGTGGCAGGGCCGCAGTTTCAAGTCCTATCGCGGCATGGGCAGCCTTGGCGCCATGGCGCGCGGAAGCGCCGACCGCTATTTCCAGAAGGACGCAGCCAGTGACAAACTGGTGCCTGAAGGAATTGAAGGTCAGGTCCCGTACAAGGGGACAGTGGCGGCAGTGGTGCACCAGATGGTTGGCGGTCTGCGCGCGGCGATGGGGTATACCGGCAACCGGACGGTGGCCGAGATGCGCAGTCACTGCGCGTTTGTTCGGATCACCAACGCGGGGTTGAAGGAAAGCCACGTCCATGACGTGCAGATCACCCGCGAAAGCCCGAACTACCGCGCCGGGTAAGCAATGGTCTGCGTTGGGTCGGACGCGCCGTGTCAGGGACACGGTGCTGCGTCCAAATGTATTGGTCCGCAATCTTAGGTTGATCTGACCTGGCGACGGTTCGTTTCTAGATGTGGGCGCAGCCCCTAAAGTTGGACCGTCACATGCATCCATCCGACCGGCAATATTCCGCACATTCGGGCGGCATATCGCCACATTCGCGGGCAAGTTACAGCATTAGGGATGTGACATTGCCCGTGCGTCCGTGCTAAGTGGCCACAAGTATTCATCGAGTGCATTTTCGAAGCGACAGGAATCGGTGCAGATGGTCATCGATTCGACACGGCAGGACGATCCATGAACCTGGCACCGATCAAGACCCTGTTCGACATGCCAAGGACCCACAAGCGGATCCTGCAGGTCACGACCGACACCTTGCTGCTGACCGGAAGCTTTGCTGCGGCAATGCTGCTGCGCACGGAAAGCCTGGCGTTCGCAAGCGATTACAAGGTCTGGGCAGCGCTGGTCGCGGCCTTGCCGGTCACGCTGATCCTGTTCGTCAAGCTCGGGTTCTACCGCGCGGTCATCCGCTACATGGGCCTCAAGGCGCTGATCACGATCATCAACGGTGTGGTGGCAAGCGCCCTTGTCCTCACGGTGATGAGCATGTGGCTGGACCTGCCGGTGCCTGCCGCGGTCCCGGCGCTTTATGCGGTGCTGGCGATGTGCACGGTGGGCGGTGTGCGGTTCGGGCTGCGCGCAGTCTATCAGCGCACCCATCGGCGTGACAAGACGCGGGTCATTATCTATGGCGCGGGCCAGTCCGGGCGCCAGACGGTGCATTCGCTGGCGCAAGGCATGGAACACGCGCCCATCGCCTTTGTCGACGACAATGCCGACCTGTGGGGCAGCCAGATCGCGGGATTGCGGGTGTTTCCGCCTTACGATCTTGAACGGCTGATCCATGACGAGGGCGCAAAGGTTTTGCTGCTGGCCATGCCATCGGTCAGCCGGGGCGTGCGGGCCGAAATCCTCAAGCGGTTGGAAAAGCTGCCGGTCCGGGTGCAGACCATTCCGGGGATGGCCGAGCTTGTCACCGGCAAGCACAGGGTCAGCGAACTCACCGAGGTTTCGGTCGAAGACCTGTTGGGCCGCGACCCGGTGCCGCCGGTCCCGGAGTTGATGGCGGCCAACCTGACCGCGAAATCGGTGCTGGTCACGGGCGCTGGCGGGTCCATCGGGGCTGAGCTTTGTCGTCAGATCCTGCGCCAGCGTCCGCGTGTGCTGGTGCTGTTTGACCAGTCGGAATACGCCTTGTTCGAAATCGCCGAGGAACTCGAGGCGGCGCGCAAGGCCGAAGGGCTGAACGTCCGCATCGTGCAGATGCTCGGGTCGGTGCGCGATTGGGCGCGGCTGGAAAAGCTGTTCCGCGCGCATGCGGTTCAGACCATCTATCACGCCGCCGCTTACAAGCATGTGCCGATGGTCGAGGAGAACCCGATCGAGGGCCTGTCGAACAACCTGTTCGGCACGCTGGCGTGTGCGCAGGCGGCAGTGGCGGCCGGGGTCGAAAGCTTTACGCTGGTGTCGACCGACAAGGCGGTGCGCCCCACCAACGTCATGGGCGCATCCAAGCGGCTGGCCGAACTGGTGTGTCAGGCGCAGCCTTCCGGCCCCGGTCACACGCGGTTTTCGATGGTGCGGTTTGGCAATGTGCTGGGCTCCTCGGGCTCGGTGATTCCGGTGTTCCGCCGCCAGATTGCACAAGGCGGCCCGGTCACGGTGACGCACCGCGATATCAGCCGCTATTTCATGACCATCACCGAAGCGGCGCAGCTTGTGATCCAGGCGTCGGCGCTGGCCAAGGGGGGCGACGTTTTCCTTCTGGATATGGGCGAACCCGTGCGGATTGCGGAGCTTGCCGAACGCATGATCCGTCTCTCCGGTGGTATTCCGGTCATCGAAGGAGATCCCGCATCGCGCAAGCTGGCCGACGCCGCCGATGCGGTGCCCATCGTGTTTACCAAACCCCGGCGCGGCGAAAAGCTGTTTGAGGAACTGTTCATCGGCACGGTCAGCGAACCGACCTCGCATCCGCGCATCCTGACCGCGCGCGAAACGTCGATGGATTGGTCGCGGCTGGCGCCCATCCTTGACGCGCTGCGCATGGCCTGTGCCAGCGACGATGAGGCGTCACTGCGCCGGTTGCTGGCCGATGCGCCCATCGGATACGCCCCGCGCCGCGCGGGCCTGCCGCCGCCCGCATTGGTCGATGAACCGGCCCCGTCCCGGCCAGCACTGGACGATCTGGGGCAAGGCCGGCCGCGCCAAGTTTATGCAAGTAGCGGCGCGGCAGGAAGCTAGGCACCTGTCAGGTGATGACGTCGGGCGCCAGGCGCCCTGTCTGATGGGCCAGACCGCACATCCGTTCGGCCGCTGCGGCAACCGGGGCCAGCATCGATTGCGGATCGATGCCGAACTGGTCGGGATCGTCGCAAGGGGCCTCGAGATACAGACGCAAGGTGGCGCCCTCGGTGCCGGTGCCCGACATCCGCAACACCAGACGCGCGCCATCGTCAAACACCACCCGAAGGCCCTGACCCGTGCTGACCGAGCCATCCACCGGGTCGACATAAGCGAAATCGTCCGCCATCGCCACGCGCCGCCCTTCGACCCATTGGCCCGGCAAGGTGGGCAGCGCGGTGCGCAGGGTTGCCATCACCGATTCTGCCTGTCGAACCGACAAGGCCTCGTAATCGTGGCGGGAATAGAAGGTGCGGCCAAACCGGCGCCAATGGGCGTGGACCAGCGCCTCGACCCCGTGCCCCGTAATGGCCTGAATGTTGAGCCACATCAGCACCGCCCACAGGCCATCCTTCTCGCGCACGTGGTCTGATCCGGTGCCAAAACTTTCCTCGCCGCAGATCGTGGCATGCCCGGCATCCAGCAGCGTGCCAAAAAACTTCCAGCCTGTCGGCGTCTCGTGGCACGGGATGCCGAGTGCCGCCGCCACCCGGTCGGCGGCGGTCGACGTGGGCATGGACCGCGCGATGCCGCGCAGGCCCCCGGCATAACCCGGGCAGAGATGGGCATGCTCGGCCAGGACGGCCAGACTGTCGGAGGGGTTCACGTAAATCCCCCGCCCCATCACCATGTTGCGGTCGCCGTCACCATCGGACGCCGCGCCGAAGTCCGGGGCATCGTCGGACAGCATCAGATCATACAGCGCCGAAGCCCATGTCGGGTTCGGGTCGGGGTGCATGCCACCGAAATCCGGCAGCGGCGTGGCGTTGACCACTGATCCGGGTGCGGCACCCAGTCGCCGCTCCAAAATCTCCACCGCGTAGGGCCCGGTCACGGCGCACATCGCATCGAAACGCAGCGTAAATCCGCCAGCGATCATCCGGCGGATGGCGTCGAAATCGAACATGCGCTCCATCAGTTCGGCATAATCAGTCACCGGGTCCACCACCTGCACGGTCATGCCGTCCAGATCGGTTTCCCCGATGCGGTCCAGATCGGGGGCGGGATGGTCCGAGATGCGGTAGCCCGTCACCCCCGCGCTGGCCTTGTGGATTGCTTCGGTCACTGCCTCGGGGGCCGGACCGCCATTGGCGATGTTGAACTTGACGCCAAAATCTCCATCCTCACCGCCGGGGTTGTGGCTGGCCGACAGGATGATGCCGCCATCGGCGCCGTTCAGGCGGATCAAGTGCGATGCCGCAGGGGTGGACAGCAGGCCACCCCGCCCGACGATCACCCGCGTGACCCCGTTCGCCGCCGCCATCCGCATGATTAGGCCCGCTGCTTCGCGCCCGAAAAACCGCCCGTCGCCGCCCAGCACCAGCACCTTGCCCTGCACCCCGACGGCATCAAACGTGGCCTGCACGAAGCATTCCAGATAATGCGGCGCGCGGAAGGCGGCAGTTTTCTTGCGCAGGCCCGAGGTTCCGGGCTTCTGCCCGGCAAAGGGACCTGCGGGGACAAAGGTGGTGGGCATGGCGCACTCCTGCCTGAGACTGGAGCAAAACCTTCGCGCGAAATGCCGGGGTCCG
>JAUXPG010000300.1 GCA_030683915.1 Gemmobacter sp. | reverse complement strand
CACCCCCGCCTCCGCAGCGGCACCCGCAGTGCCGTTGGTCGCGCCCGCCCCCCGGCCCGTCGCTGCCGTGGCCCGCCCCGCGCCCTCGGCCGCCGTGCCACCCCCACCTTCGGTGTCCGCAACGCCTCTGCCGACGCCGGTGATGGCCGCCTCCACCGCCCGGCCCGTCGTTCTGCCTGCAAACGCAGGCGCAACCGCCGTCGTCGGCGCGGTGCCGCCGCCTGCGCCCACCGCCGCGCTGCCGCCACCGCCCTCGGTTTCCGCGACACCCCTGCCGACGCCTATGCTGGCCGCCTCCACCGCCCGGCCCGTCGCGCTGCCACTGGCCGCCGCCCCGACCACCGTGGCGGGGCCAGTCCCACCGCCAGCGCCATTGCTGGCGGGCACCCTGCCCCCAACCGACGCGCTGATGCCCGAGGCGCCCGCCGCTGCCCCGTTGCCCCCCGCACCCGCCCCGGTTTCGGGGACCAGACCCGCATCGCCGCCCAATGCCCTCGCCGCCCAAGCCGCCGCCCCGCAACCTGCCCCTGCGTTGGACCTGCCATCCGAACGCCAGGTCGCCACACTGGCGCCCGAAGATGCCCCGGGCGTTTTGCCCGCCACCGCGCTTGCGGCGTTCCTGCGGCCCGGCGACATTCTGCCGGACGCCGACGCGCTGGCGGTGCGCGATGGCATCGCCGCCACGCTGGCCCAGTTTCCCTGCGCGCGCCTTCAGTCCGGGTTCAACCCGGACACCGGAACGCTGGACCTGCGCGGCCACATCCCCGATCCGGAGATGCGCCAAGCGGTGATCGGCAGCCTGCAAGCGCAACTTGGCCCCGGCATCCCGATCAACGGCGACCTGCGTATCCTGCCGCGCCCGCAGTGCCAGATGTTGGCCGCCATTGACGCGATCGGGCTGCCGCAATCGTCTGAACAATACACCAATCCGCGCGTGATCGGCCCGGACGCGCATGTCCGTGACTACCGCTTTGCCGAAGGCGACCGGCTGGAACTGGACCTGACCGCGCCGGATTACCCCGCCTATGTGCTGGTCGATTACTTTGACGCGCAAGGAAATGTGCTGCACCTGCAACCGAATGACTTTGTGCCTGCGGTGCTGAGCGCCCCCAAGGCCATGCTGACCATCGGACGCGAACGCGACGGGCAACCGGCCCTTGTCATCACCGTCTCGCCACCGTTCGGGCAGGAGATTGCCGTGGCCTTTGCATCCTCAGCGCCGATCTTCGACACCTTGCGCCCTCTGGTCGAACCGGCAGCACCCTATCTGGCCGACCTTGCCCGCCGCATCGCCGAAGCCCGATCTGCCGACCCGCAGTTCAAGGGCGAATGGGTCTATTTTCTGGTCACCACCGCGCCGCAGTGACGCCGCGCCCACCCGCGGCACATGGCGAATTCCTGACCTGACCGTGCTTGCAGGTTGACAGGTCGGGCCAAGGGCGTAACATTTTTTTCAGTTCATTTCTGCTTTTTTCCCGAATCTAATGGAGGCTTGCATGCCCCAGATCGCATTTCTTGGCGAACAACCGGCATTGTTTCCGCCGCTGACCAGCTATGTCGCCAATGCCGCCCTCGGGACGGTGGTGTTCAGTTCAGCCAACGGGTTGTTCTACAGCAAGTATACCGTATCGAACCTGACCGTCCGGCCCGACCAGCGGGTGGGCGAAGGCACGGTCACGGCCTATGAACGCGGGCGGATCGTGAACGGGGTGCAGGTGCCGGTGTTTTCGGTCACCGGGCTTAACTTCCATGTCCGCGAAATCGACGGCGTGCTGAACACCGGGCTGGACCTGACGTTCGAGTTCTATGGCCGCGATGACACCTTCACGGGCTCGGCCTTTGGCGAAACGATCAGCGCCATGACGGGCAATGATCTGGTTTACGGTGCCGGAGGCGACGACACGCTCTATGGCGGCGAAGGCAACGACACGCTGTTCGGGGGTGCGGGCAACGACGTGCTGGTCGGTGGCACCGGCAATGACGTGTACCACGTCAGCGAAGCAGGCGATGTGGTGATCGAGGCGGCGGGCGAAGGGATCGACCGTGTGGAAACCACGCTGGCGACCTATGTGCTCGGCGCCAATCTGGAAAACCTGACATTGCTGGGCAGCAACCTTGCGCTGACCTATCGCGGCGACGGCAACGCGCTGAACAACGTCATCATCGGCTCGGCGGTGGCGGCGAATCTGCTGCTGGGCTATGGCGGCGACGACCTGCTGCGCGGCGGAGCACGGGCCGATGTGCTTTATGGCGGCGATGGCGACGACACGCTGGAAGGCGGCGGCGCGGATGACACCCTATATGCCGGGACCGGGAACGACGCGCTTTATGGTGGCACCGGCAACGATACGCTTGGCGCCGGGACGGGCAACGATGCCGCCTTCGGCGGGGATGGCGACGACCGCCTCGTCGGCGATCTGGGCAACGACACCCTGCGCGGAGATGGCGGCAACGACCTTTTGTTCGGTGGGCTGGGGATTGACGCGCTGTACGGCGGGCTTGGCAACGACACGCTGGATGGCGGCGATGGCAATGATGTCGCCTATGGCGGCGACGGCGCGGATTCCCTGATCGGCGGCATCGGCAACGACCAACTCTATGGCGATGCGGGCGACGACACGCTGGACGGCGACGTCGGAGACGACACGCTGGGCGGCGGCGGCGGTAACGACCTTCTGCGCGGCGGTGCGGGCAACGACGTTCTGTTCGGCGCGGCCGACCAGGATACGCTGTCTGGCGGTGACGGCGACGACATGTTGGACGGGGGCGCCGGTGACGACCGGCTGACCGGCGATCTGGGCAATGACACCCTGTTGGGTGGTCTGGGTGCCGACGTGCTGGACGGTGGTGATGGCGCGGATCAACTGGCTGGCGGCGCCGGGAACGACACCCTGACGGGCGGTCTGGGCGATGACACGCTGTCCGGCGACGCGGATGACGACCAGTTGTTCGGGGGGGACGGATCAGATTCGCTCATGGGCGGGGCGGGCAACGACACCCTGTCCGGAGGACAAGGCGGGGACACGCTGCGCGGCGACGCCGGAAACGACGTGCTGGGCGGCGACGCGGGCAATGACCAGTTGTTCGGTGGTGCGGGCAACGACACCTTGCTGGGCGGCGCAGGCAACGACACGTTGGTCGGCGACATTGGCGCCGATCTGCTGGAAGGGGGGGCCGGCTTGGACCAACTGGCCGGCGGCGATGGCGACGATCTGGTGTTCGGCGGCGAAGGCAATGACACGCTTTGGGGCGAGACGGGGAATGACAGCTTGCGCGGCGGTGGCGGCGGTGACGAGTTGTTCGGCGGCCCGGGCAACGACACGATGCGCGGTGACGCGGGCAACGACACACTGCATGCATCAGCCGATGCCGCCGGGGCACCGGCGCGGTCGGGCATTCTGGACGGTGGGGCGGGAACCGACCGCCTGCGCCTGCAAACAAACGGCACAGACCGGGGCGCCGATCTGTCGGGAACTGAAATTCTGTCGATCGAAGTGCTGGACTTCGGCGCACCTGCTGGTGGCGCCAAATCGTTCACATTCGCGGCCAGCCAGATTTCGGCCACCGGGCTTTCGTCACAGTTGCGTGTGGTCGGCACCGCGGGCGACTCGGCCGAAGACCGCATCCGCGTCGATCTGGGCACCGCGACGACGCTGGACCTGCGAAACTGGCGGTTCACGTCATGGGACAACACCGCATCCAGCCTCGGAACAGATTTTGTCGAGGTGTATGGGTCAACCGGCGCGGACACGATCACCGGAACCTCGGGGAGCGACCGGATCTACGGTGGCGCGGGCAATGACCGGCTGAGCGGTGGCGGCGGGGTTGACGCGATCTACGGCGGTGATGGGAACGATGCCATCCTGCTGACGGCGCGGACATCACCGCTGTTTGCAGGCACGGTGATCGACGGCGGCGCCGGAAATGACAGGCTGCGCCTGCTGAACTCGGCCTTGGCCAGCGCAGCGGTGTTCAACCTGCGCGACACAGTGCTTTCCTCGCTGGAAGTGATTGAGTTCCAGTCCGCCGAGGCATCGGGCGCCACGCTGCTGCTGAATGCCGACCAGATTGTCTTGGGCATCGCCGCCACAGCCACCATCATCGCCAACCCGTTCGCCGTCGGGGGCTCCTCGATCCTGTTCCTGATGGGAACGGCGTCGACGTTGGACCTGAGCGGCTGGCAGTTTCAGAATTGGGACACGGGCCGGGGCGACGCCCTGTCGATCCGCGGCACGACCGGCGCCGACCGCATCACAGGCTCGCGGATCGCCGACTTGATCGAAGGCAACGCGGGGCAGGATACCATCGACGGCGGTGCCGGCGACGACACCCTTTCCGGTGGCGGCGGGGCAGATTCGCTGACGGGCGGCCTTGGCGCTGACCTGATGTTCGGCGGCGCCGGAAATGACACGCTGCTGGGCGATGGCCAAGGCGACAGCCTGTTCGGTGGCGATGGCGACGACACGCTGATCCTTGGACTTGCAGGCAGCACCAACCTCGAAGGGACTGAACTTGAAGGCGGTGGGGGCGTCGATGCGCTGGTGATCCGGACCGCGGAAACCGGAAGCGTCGTCGATTTGGGGGCGGCAACGGTCGGCGGGATCGAACGCCTTGTCCTGCAAGGCGGCGCGGGGAACCGCACCATCCAGATATCGTCGTTCACCTTCGGTGGCCTCGCGCTGGAGGTTGACGCAAGTGGGTCCAGCGCCCAAAGCGAAACCATCGAAATCACGGTGGCGCCCGGTGGCATCGGCGGCTTGGGCCAACTGGACCTGACCGGCTGGACCGTGGTGAACCCGCCCCCCGGCACCGCGCTGCGGACCAACATCCTGAGCCAGCACGCCCGGAGCCAGATCATCGGCAGCGATCTGAACGACCGGATCGATGTGGACCCCTTGGGCGAAGCCGGGCTTTTCAGCGAGCAGAACAGCCAGAGCAGCCTGATTTATGGAGGGCGCGGAAACGATACCATCTATGGCGGGCTGATCGGCAACGACGTGATCTTCGGCGACGCCGGGAGCGACCTGATCTTTGCCGGTGCGGGGTTTGACCTGGTCTATGGCGGGGGTGGCAACGACACGATTTCCGCCGTGTCGCGTCTGGGCCCCAACTTCTACGAAGACAGCCCCGATGTCCTTTTCGGCGGCGCGGGCGATGACCTGATTTCGGTCCGGTTCCGTTCGGGAGGTGGAATGTACTATGGTGGCATCGGCAATGACACCATCACCGTCAGCACCTCGGGCGAGTCGAGCCTGTCCGGCGGCGTTCTCTTTGGCGAAGACGGCGACGATTCGCTGACCGGCGGCGGGGGGGATGATCTGATCTATGCCGGCTCGGGGTCCGACACGATTTTCGGTGCCGCCGGAAATGACCGGCTGTTCGGCTATGCCACCGTCGAGGGCGCAGGCGAGACCGGCGAGGAAATCGAGGACATGCTGCGCCTGTTCGATCTTCTGGACGGCCTGATCACCTTTGAGGAGGTGTTCGGCGCGCAACCCTTCGTCTTTGCCGACGGCGCGCAGAACATCCGCGGAGGCGGCGGCAACGACACCATCGCGGGCGGACGGGCCAACGACGTGCTGCGGGGTGGCAACAATGATGACGCGATCTGGGCTGCGGGCGGAAACGACATTCTCTACGGCGACCTTGGCGACGACGTCCTCGGCGGCGGCTTTGGCAACGACACCATCTTTGGCGGCGACGGCTTCGATTTCATCGTCGGCGGCCGGGGCGCGGACCGGCTGACGGGCGGCGCAGACAGCGACGTGTTCGTCTTCACCCAGTTCGAGGAAAGCCGCAGCGGCGCTGGCAACCGTGACGTCATCACCGACTTCACCATCGAACAGGATATCATCGACCTGAGCCGGATGTCCCAAGCGGGTGTGAACATCGCCTTTGCCTACGACACCGGCGATGGTTTCGGGCTCACGCCTGTGGGCGATTTCGATTTCTCGCGCGAGCTGGTGGATGTGGTATTGTTCACTGAAATCACCGCAACGGGAACATTGGTCCGCGCCCAGCATTTCGACGTGTTCTGGTTCGGGGATCCCGATCCCGGCACAGCAGACACGGATTTCGAAATCGAAATCCTCGGGGTGTTCGGTCTGGATCTGTTCAACTTCGACACCGGCTTCAATCGCGGTTGACGCTGGGGCATCCCGGGGCGCAAAGCCCCGGTTCCAGACGAAAGGCCACCGGAATGCACAAACCACTGACACATGGCCCCCTGATAATCGGGTTGTTGGTATCAGCCGCAGTATCCCTCGGGATGCAGGCGCAGGCCGGATCACCGGCACCCGCGCAGGCGCCTCAGGCGAGGGGTGCGATTCCCTTCCTCATCCCGGTTCAGGACGTCGGAGACCCCAGCGACAGCACCGGCGGCAGCCAGAGCGGCGGCGGGGGGGGCGGCGACGGTCTTGGCGCGCCCGGCGGCACGCCGACGCCCGGCCCCGGCCCCGGCCCTGCCTCGCCGCAGGCCGCTCTGACACCGCAGGTCACGCAAGCCATAGCGGATTCTCTTGGCGATGCCTTCGACGCCTGCCGGACGCTCGCCGCTGGCTATCAGATCGACTGTATGGGCCAGCAGCTTCGTGCCGCCGCCGCGCAGGTCGCGCCAACCGGCGCCTATGCCGAGGTGAACCGGGCCCTGACAGACGCCGCGCGCAAGCTCGACACGATCGCCCGGCGCAACCGCGACAACGGACAGACCCGCATTTCGGTTCAGCATCGCGGCCAAAGCGGGATCAAGACCTATTCCGCAGTGCGCCCCGCAGCGCTCGCCCAAAGCCGCGCCGACGCAGCCCGCGTGCTGGATGAGGTGCAGACCGTGCTCCTGCGGTCGGCGGCGAACTCCGGCAACCGCAGGTCCCATTTCCAGCGCATCGCGGCAACCATGGACTCTGGC
>JAUXPG010000296.1 GCA_030683915.1 Gemmobacter sp. | reverse complement strand
CTGGCCAACATGCTGGAAACCGCCGATTTCGCGATTCCCGAAAACTGGGTGGCGGCCACGGAATTCGGCATCGTCGCCTTGCGCCTGCTGCCGCGGTCCAAGATTTCCATCGCCGCCGACCGTGTGGTGGTGACGGCGATTTCCGACAGTCCGGCACAGAAACGCCGGTTTGAAACCGATCTGGGGCGCGCGATGCCGCCCGGCCTGCCGGTTGATCTGCGGATCTCGGCGCCGCGCCCGGTGATCGCGCCCTTCACGCTGCGCTTTGTGATCGATGAGGATGGCCCGCGCTTTGATGCCTGCGCCGCCGACAGTGACCGCGCGCGCGGGCGCATTCTGACTGCCGCGCGGCGGGCGGGGGTGCCGGGCACGCCGGCCTGCACCCAAGGGCTGGGCGCGCCGTCGCCCCGCTGGGCCGAGGCCGCCGAGGTGGTGATCGCGGCGTTGACCGAGTTGGGCGCGGGGTCGGTCACCATTTCGGATGTCGATGTCTCGCTGATTGCAGCGCCCACGGTGACGCAGGCCGACTTTGACCGGGTGATCGGCGAATTGACCGCGCGGTTGCCCGATGTGTTCTCGCTCAAGGCCACGCTGACGCCGCGTCCGCAGGCCGAAGGGGTGCAGGGCCCGGCGCAGTTCACCGCCACGCTGTCGCCCGAAGGGGCGGTGCAATTGCGCGGGAGGCTGGCGGACGAGCGGATGCGCGATGCCGCCGATGCCTTTGCCCGCGCGCGGTTCGGCGCGTCGAATGTCTATGTGGCTGCCCGGCTGGACGACGGGCTGCCGACGGGTTGGGGCACGCGGGTGCTGGCGGGTTTGGCCAGTCTGGCCGAACTTGCGTCGGGCAGCGTGCTGGTGGAACCCGAGCGTGTGCAAATCCGGGGCGTGACGGGCAATCAGGGCGCGCGGGCTGAAATTGCGCGGTTGCTGTCGGACCGGCTGGGCCAAGGCGCGGATTTCACCGTGGACGTCACCTATGACGAACGGCTGGACCCCGCGCGCGGCCTGCCGTCGCCCCAGGAATGTCTGGCGCTGGCCACGCAGGTGCTTGACCGGCGGCAGGTCGGGTTTGCCCCCGGCAAGGCCGAGATTTCGCCCGATACATCGGGCGTGATCGACGATCTGGCCGAGGCGCTGGCGGATTGCGCCGGGGCGCCGCTGGAAATCGGGGGCCACACCGATTCGCAGGGGCGGGCCGAAAGCAACCTGACCCTGAGCCGCCAGCGGGCGGAGGCGGTGCTGACGGCGCTGGCGGCGCGCGGGCTGGATATCTCGGCCATGACGGCGCAGGGGTATGGGGCGGCGGAACCGATTGCCGACAACGCCACCGAGGAAGGCCGCGTGGCCAACCGGCGCATCGCGTTCCGGCTGGTGCCACCCGACCGCCCCGTTCTGTTGCCCGGTCTGGAACCGGCCGAACCGGAGGACGATGGCGAGGCCGTGCTGACCCCGGCGCCGGTGGACGGCGACGACGACATTCCGATGCTGGAGCCCGAGGACGGCGAACCGATGGGGGAGGCGGGCGATCTGGTGGTCGATGAGGCGGGCCAACCCGTTGCAGGCGACCCCGCCGAGGCCCCGGCAACCACGGATTCGGGCGTGGCGGACACGCCTGCGCCCGAGGTGGTGGCGGGCGCTGGCCCCGATCCGGCGGCGCTGGTGCGCGATGCGCTGGCCGCCCCTGCCCCCGC
Organism: Gemmobacter sp.; assembly: GCA_030683915.1. Lineage (GTDB taxonomy): Bacteria > Pseudomonadota > Alphaproteobacteria > Rhodobacterales > Rhodobacteraceae > Wagnerdoeblera. Next base: position 4,580 of record JAUXPG010000296.1, on the reverse strand, counting down.
TTCCGCCCCCGGAGCCGACCCGACCCCCGCGCCCGCTGCCGAATGGCAGGACGCGCCCGACCTGCCTGCCCTGCGCCCGCAGCGCCGCAAAGGAACCGCTCCATGAACCGCACCGAGCTGATTTTTGGCATGACGATCATTCTGTTCGTCGCCTTTGCGCTGGGGTGGTTCGCCTATTGGCTGTTGCATCGGTTTACCCGCGTGCCGGGTGCGGACACCGGCGAGTTGGAGCGGCTGGCGCAGGCGCTGCACGAAGCCGAGGAAACCCGCGACGAAGCCATCGTCTATTTGCAGCAGCGCGAGGCGGAACTGGCCAACCGCATCGCCCAGACCGAGGCGGAACTGCGCGCGGCGATGGAAGGTCTGCGCAATGCGCGCAGCGAAACGGAATACCTGCGCACCCAGCTGGAAAACCGCCGCTAGGCGGCGCGGTCGGGCGGTGCGGGCGTGCCCAGCGGGCCGGGGCGCGGTTCTTCGGACAAAAGCACGTTCGCCTCGACCTGCCCCACCCCCGGCAGGGTCATGATGCGCCGACGCAGCACGCGCTCAAAGTCGGCAAGGTCGCGGGCGACCACCCGCAGGCGGTAATCGAACAGGCCCAGCACATGCTGGACCACCTGCACCTCGGGGATGGCCGTCACCGCGCGTTCGAAATCTTCAAGGCTGACGCGCCCCTTGGTGGCCAGCTTGATGCCAAGGAACACCGTGACACCAAAACCCAGCGCCGCGCGGTCCACCCCGATCCGGCGCCCCCGGATCACGCCTGCCTCTTCCAGCCGCCGGATGCGCCGCCATGCCGACGGCTGGCTGATGCCCAGCACCCGGCCCAAGGCCCCTGCCCCTTGGGTCGCGTCCTGCGCCAGCAGGCGCAGCAAGGCGCGGTCGGTGTCGTCAAGGTCGATCATACCGGCAATGCCCCGTCGTCCTTGATGGTGGCGACCAGCATCAGCGCCTCGATGTCCGCGATGTGGGGCAAGGTCAGGATGCGGCGGCGATAGACCTCCTGGTAGTGGCCCATGTCGCGGGCAATGACGTTCAGGCGCACATCGACCCGGCCCAAGAAGGTTTCAATGCCGATCACCTCAGGCACCTCGCGGGCCCCTGCGATGAATTCGTCGAAGGCGCGGGGGTTGGTCTTGTCCAGCGTGAAGCGCAGCGACACCTCCACCTCATAGCCGAGCGCGCGCCAGTCGATCACGGCATGGGCGGGCCGGATCACCCCCGCCCCGCGCAGCCGGTCCAGACGCCGCCAGCACGTCGCGGCAGTGACCCCGGCGCGGGTGGCAAGGTCGGCGGTTGACAGGTCGGGGTCGGCCAGCAGGTGGCGGATGAGGCGGCGGTCGGTGTCGTCGATCTGAATGGACATTTCACCAATCGCCAGTTTCTGAATGAAGTTTCGCATATTTTCGCGGTATTCGTCAAGAAATGCATGCCCACTTTGCCCGACGCCCGTATCCTGCGCGCAGTCAGAACCGAAAGGACCATCCCCATGCGCGTTTACTACGACCGCGATTGCGACGTGAACCTGATCAAGGACAAGAAAGTGGCCATTCTGGGCTACGGGTCGCAAGGCCATGCCCATGCGCTGAACCTGCGCGATTCGGGCGCCAAGAACGTGGTCGTGGCGCTGCGCCCCGGTTCGGCCTCGGCCAAAAAGTGCGAAGCCGAAGGTCTGAAGGTGATGGATATCGCCGCCGCCGCCGCGTGGTGCGACCTGATCATGTTCACCATGCCCGACGAACTTCAGGCCGCGACCTACAAGCAGTATGTGCATGACAACCTGCGCGAAGGCTCGGCCATCGCCTTTGCCCACGGCCTGAACGTGCATTTCGGCCTGATCGAACCGAAGCCCGGCATCGACGTCATCATGATGGCGCCCAAGGGCCCCGGCCACACGGTGCGCGGCGAATACGTCAAGGGTGGCGGTGTGCCCTGCCTGGTCGCGGTGCACAACGATGCCACCGGCCGCGCGCTGGAACTGGGGCTGTCGTATTGCTCGGCCATCGGGGGCGGGCGTTCGGGCATCATCGAGACCAACTTCCGTCAGGAATGCGAAACCGACCTGTTCGGCGAACAGGCCGTGCTGTGCGGTGGTCTGGTCGAACTGATCCGCATGGGCTTTGAGACGCTGGTCGAAGCGGGCTACGAGCCCGAGATGGCCTATTTCGAATGCCTGCACGAGGTGAAGCTGATCGTGGACCTGATCTACGAAGGCGGCATCGCCAACATGAACTACTCGATCTCGAACACGGCCGAGTACGGCGAATACGTCTCCGGCCCGCGCATCCTGCCCTACGACGAGACCAAGAAGCGCATGAAGGAAGTCCTCCGCGACATCCAGACCGGCAAGTTCGTGCGGGACTTCATGCAGGAAAACGCTGTTGGCCAGCCGTTCTTCAAGGCAACCCGCCGCATCAACGACGAACACCAGATCGAGAAGGTCGGTGAAAAGCTGCGCGCCATGATGCCGTGGATTTCCAAGGGCAAGATGGTCGACAAGTCGCGCAACTGATCCCACAGGCGTTGCGGTATCGAAAGGGGCGCCCCGCCGGGCGCCCCTTTTGCATCAGCGCTCAACCCAGATGCCGGGCGAACCAGTCCAGCGTGCGGTCCCATGCCAGCGCCGCGGCTTCGGCGTCGTAGCGCGGGGTGGTGTCGTTGTGGAACCCGTGGTTCGCGCCGGGGTAGATGTGCGCCTCGTAGGGCACACCTGCGGCCTGCAATGCGGCCTCGAACGCGGGCCAGGTTTCATTGATGCGGGTGTCGAGTTCGGCAAAGTGCAAAAGCAGCGGCGCCTTGATGCGGGCGGCGTCCTCGGGGCGGGGTTGGCGCCCGTAGAACGGCACGGCGCAGGCCAGATCGGGAAACGCCACCGCAGCGGCATTGGCGACACCGCCGCCGTAGCAAAAGCCGGTGATGCCGACGCGCCCGGTGGTCGCCGCATGGGCAGTCAGAAACTCCACGGCCGCAAGAAAATCGTTCATGAGTTTTGCGGGGTCGACCGCCGCCTGCAGCTCGCGCCCCCGGTCATCATCGCCCGGATAGCCGCCGACCGAGGACAGCCCGTCGGGCGCCAGCGCCACATAGCCCGCCTTGGCGACCCGCCGCGCCACATCACGGATATAGGGGTTGAGGCCGCGGTTTTCATGCACCACCACGACGCCACCGCGCGGTTCGGTGACACCCGAGGGGCGCACCAGATAGCCCGTCACCTCGCCATGCCCTTGCGGCGAGGGATAGGTGATGTCCTGCGCCACGATACCGTCGTCATCGGGGGCGACCTGATTGGCCAGCGCATAATCGGGTGACATCGCGGCCAGCACGGCCGCAGCGGTCAGCCCCGCCCCGACATGGGCCGCCGCCCGGTCCAGAAAGTCGCGCCGGGTGATGCGGCCGTGGGCGTAGTAATCATAAAGCTCCAGCAGTTCCGGGGCAAAGTCGCGGGCGGTCAGGCGGGTCATGGCGGGCTCTCCTGTTCGGTTGCAGGGGAGAGGGTAGCGCGTTTTCCGTGTTCCGGGGTCACGATGCCGCGACCTGCGGGACCAGAGGTATCATCAAAACCCCGTCGCCCCCCCGGTCAGAGCCGGAGCAGGCGGCGGGCGTTTTCCTTGAGGATAAGCGGGCGCACATCATCCTTGATCGCGATCTGGGCGAAATCGGCCAACCAGCGGTCGGGGGTGATGGCGGGCCAGTCCGATCCGAACAGCATCTTCCGCTTCAGGATGGTGTTGGCGTAGTGCACGAACTGGGGCGGAAAGTACTTTGGCGACCAGCCCGACATGTCGATCCAGACGTTCGGTTTGTGCTGGGCCACGGCGAGGCCCTCCTCTGTCCAGGGATAGGACGGATGGGCCAAAACGATGGGCATGTCGGGAAAATCAACCGCTACGTCATCGACATGGATCGGGTTCGAGTATTTCAGGCGCATGCCCATCCCGCCGCGCATGCCTGACCCGACGCCGGTCTGGCCGGTGTGGAACAGCGCGATGGCGCCTTCCTCGGCAATCGCTTCGTAGAGCGGATAGGCCATGCGGTCGTTGGGATAAAATCCCTGCATCGTCGGATGGAACTTGAATCCCCGCACTCCGAAATCGCGGACAAGGCGCCGGGCCTCACGCGCGCCGGCCTTGCCCTTGGCGGGGTCGATGCTGGCGAAGGGGATCAGGATATCGGCGTTTTCGGCGGCGTGGCGGGCGATGTCTTCGTTGCTGTGGCGCCGAAAACCGGTTTCGCGTTCGGCATCCACCCCAAAGATCACCGCTGCAATCTTGCGGTCGCGGTAATAGGCCGCCGTCTGTGGCACGGTCGGCAGCATGCCGTCCACGCCCGCCGGATTCTTGAAATACGCCGCCATGCCGGCCTGAAATTCGGGGTAGCCATCGTCGCGCCCACAATCGCAGGGTTCTTCGGCGTGGGTGTGGAAGTCGATGGCCACGATGTCGTCAAGGTTCATGGCTTGGGCGCCTCCAGCCGCGCGGCCCGCTTTTCCAGAAAGTCGCGCAGCCGGGTTTGCGCCTCGGGCGTGAGGGTGGTGAGCGAGGCCATGAGCGATTCGACGAACAGCCCGTCTTCGGACGACA
>JAUXPG010000211.1 GCA_030683915.1 Gemmobacter sp. | reverse complement strand
CCTGCTGGACGAGGCGCGCAAGGCGCTCGAACCCGCCTGACCGGACCATTCCCCGCAACGCGCGCCCCCCCGGTGGGGGCGCCAGCCAGCCGAAGGGGGCCAGATGCCCGAATATGCCCCGCTCGACATTCCCGAGGACGGGAAGCTTACGCACAACATCACCCATTTCGCCCGCGCGCTGCGCAAGGCGGGCCTGCCGGTGGGGCCGGGGCGCGTGCTGGTGGCGATCGAGGCGGTCGCGGCCGCAGGGTTCACGCAGCGGGCCGATTTCTATTGGACGCTGCATGCGGTGTTCGTGAACCGGCCCGAGCAGCGCATGGTGTTCGATCAGGTGTTCCGGCTGTTCTGGCGTGATCCGCGCTATATGGAACACATGATGTCGCTGATGCTGCCCTCCATCCGGGGCGTGCAGGAGGAACAGGCCGCCGCCGCCGCCGCCAAGCGCGCTGCCGAGGCGCTTCTGGACGGGGCCGACCGCCCGCAAGCCCCCGAGGCGCCGCAGGACCAGCGCGAGGAGCAGGTGGAGATTGACGCCAGCCAGACCGCATCAACCACCGAGCGGTTGCGGACGCTGGATTTCGAGCAGATGTCCACCGAAGAAGCCGCGCAGGCCCGCCGCATGCTGGCCCGCCTGTCGCTGCCGGTGGACCCTGTTGCCACGCGGCGGCTGACTGCCGATGCCGCCGGGCGCCGCCCCGACTGGCGCCGGACGCTGCGCGGCGCGGTGCGGACGGGCGGCGAGATCACCCGCATCGCCCGGCGCAAACCGGCAACGCGGTGGCCAAATCTGGTGGTGCTGTGCGACATTTCGGGGTCGATGAGCCAGTATTCCCGCATGGTCCTGCATTTCGTGCATGCGGTGGCCAACCGGCAGGGGCAGGGCTGGGCCAAGGTGCATGCCTTCACCTTCGGCACGCGGTTGACCAACATCTCGCGCCATCTGAAGAACCGCGATGTCGATGCGGCGCTGAAGGCTGCAGGCGCGCAGGCGCAGGACTGGCAAGGCGGCACGCGGATCGGCGCGTGCCTGCACAGCTTCAACCGCGATTGGTCGCGCCGGGTTCTGGGCCAGGGCGCGGTGGTGGTGCTGATCACCGACGGCTTGGACCGCGACGATGCGGCCCTGCTGGGGCACGAGATGGAGCGGTTGCACCTGTCGGCGCGGCGGCTGATCTGGCTGAACCCCCTGCTGCGCTGGGACGGGTTCGCGCCGCGCGCCCAAGGCATCCGCGCCATGCTGCCGCATGTCGACAGCTTTCGCGCGGCCCATTCCGTCGCCTCGCTGGAAGCGCTGGCGCAGGCGATTTCCGATCCCGGCGACCGGGGCGAAAAGGCCCGGCTGATGGCGGCGCTGCAGGCCGGTTGACCCTGCGGCACGCGGCAGGGGCAGGCATTTTCGTCATCGCATGACCGCCCGATGCTATCGCATATCAGCGCGAAAGGGCGCTTTTTGGGGCATCACGGAAGCATGCAGCCGGTCGGTCTTTGCCGAATCGGTCTATTTGCACCCCCAAGGCCCATCGAAAGGAATATCCCGGATGAAACGGATTCTGACATCGACCACGGCGCTTTCCGTTGCGCTGGCCGGCATTGCGCCGCTGCCGATGCAGGCCCAGACCCGCCTGCCGCTCGCCGATCAGGGAATTGTCTGCGTGACGGCAGCCGAGCGCCCATGCCCCGAGGGGGTGATGTGCCTTGTGATCCCGGAACCGCCCTGCGACGACCCGGCCGAGATTCAGGCCGCCATCGAGGCCGAGATCCGGGCGGATGCCGAACAGGGCATCGTGCGGACCGAGGCCGAACGGGACGCCGCCGAACAGGCGGCGCGCGATGCTGCCGAAGCGGCAGAGGAGGCCGAGGCGGCGCGGGCGGCCGAGGATGCCGCCGCCGAGCAGGCCGCGCGTGAGGCCGCGGAACAGGCGGCGCGTGACGCTGCGGCTGCGGACGAGGCGGCGCGGGCCGCCGAGGAGGCCGCGGCGCAGGAAGCCGAAGCGGCCGCGCGCGCCGCCGAGGACGCGGCAGCCGAGCAGGCGGCGCAAGAGGCCGCCGCCGAGGCCGAAGCGGCCGCTGCCGAACAGGCGGCGCGCGATGCCAAGGCCATCGAGGATGCCGCAGCCGAGCAGGCCGCGCGGGCCGCGAAGGCCGCGGAAGACGCCGCTGCCGACGAGGCCGCCGCCCGCGCGGCGGCGCGGGCCGCCGAAGGCGAGACCGGCGCCGATGGCACGGTTTCGGATACGGTGGGGCAGGAGGCCGCCGGTGAGGACGCCGCGGCGCGCGCCGCTGCGGAACAGGCCGCTGCCGAGGCGGCTACTGCCGCACAGGCTGCGGCGGACGAGGATGCAGCCCGCATCGCCGCAGAACAGGCCGCCGCGGAGGAGGATGCCGCCCGCATTGCTGCCGAAGAGGCCGCCGCTGCCGAGGCCGCTGCCGCGCAGGCCGCTGCCGATGAAGCCGCTGCAACCGAAGGGACCGCCGCCGAGGCGGGGGCCGCAGCCCCGGCCACGGGCGAGGCGACGGCCACCGGCGAGGTGACGGCCCCGGTGTTGCCCCTGACGCCGCTGGCCGAGGACCCGGCCACCGCCGCCGCCGTCGAGGCGCTGGAAGAGATTCTGGCCAGCCCCGAGGCTGCCGAGGCCCCGGTTGCCGCCGCTGCGGCGATCGACGAAGATGCCGATGACCCGGCGGCGGTTGTCGCCACCGACATCACCACCGAAGTGACCGAAGCGGAATCCCGGTCCAGCGCCGAGGATTTTGCCCCTCCGGCCGCGACGGCGGGCGCCGCTGCCACGGCGACCGCGACCGCCACCGCCGATGCCCCTGCGGCACGGCGCAGCGGGCTGAGCGATCTTGAAAAGTTCGGTCTTGTCGTGCTGGGCAGCCTTGCGGTCGGCGCGATGCTGAAGAACGGCAACCGCGTGGTGTCAAACACCGGCGACCGGGTGGTGCTGGAGGATACCTCGGGCAACTATACCGTGCTGCGCGATGACGACACGCTGATCCGCCGCCCCGGTTCCACCGTCAGCACCCGTGCCTACAATGACGGGTCCACCCGGTCGGTCGTGACGCGCGGCGACGGCAGCCGCATCATCACCGTGCGCGATGCCTCGGGCCGTGTGTTGCGGCGCGAGCGGATCGAGGCGGATGGCCGCCGCCTGCTGCTGCTGGATGATCTGGCGCCGGTGGAGCCCATCGTGGTGTCTACCCTGCCGCGCCCGGTGCCGGTGCAGCCGCTGACCGTCAACCGCGACGACGGCGAAGTGCTGCGCGCGGCACTGCGGGCGGCACAGGCCCGCGACCTTGGCCGGTCGTTCAGCCTGCGCCAGATCCGCGAGTACCGCGAGGTGCGTGCGCTGGCACCGACGATCGATGTGGCCAACATCACCTTCCGCACCGGATCGGCGGCGATTGACGTGACCGAGGCGACCAAGCTGTCGCGGTTGGGCAACATCATGGCCGACCTGATCGCGGCGAACCCGGCCGAGATGTTCCTGATCGAAGGGCATACCGATGCGGTGGGGTCGGCTTCGTCGAACCTTGCGCTGTCGGACCGGCGGGCGGAATCGGTGGCGCTGGCGCTGACCGAATATTTCCGGGTGCCGCCGGAAAACATGGTCGTGCAAGGCTATGGCGAGCAGGAGCTGCGGATTCCGACCGAGGCCGCCGAACCGCTGAACCGCCGTGCGGCCGTGCGGCTGATCTCGCCGCTGCTGCGGCAACTTGCGGGGAACTGACCCCGCATCGGGCCCGGCCCCCGCAAAGGGCCGGGCCTTTGCGTTTTGCGACCAAGGAAGGGTGGCGCCGCCGCCGGGTCCGGGGCATACTTGGCCCCGCACCAGGGGCAGGGGGGCGACAGGTTGCGCGCAGAACACGACAGCATTCCCGAAATCGCGCTGGACTGGCACCGGGGCGGCCACGGCGCCGCGCTTGCCACGGTTGTGGAGACCTGGGGTTCGGCGCCCCGGCAGGCCGGAAGCCAGCTTGTGGTGTCGGGTGCGGGCGAGATCATGGGCTCGGTCTCGGGCGGGTGCGTCGAAGGCGCGGTGGTGACCGAAGCGATCGAGGCCCTGGCCGACGGCAAAAGCCGCGTGCTGACCTATGGCATCTCGGACGAGACGGCGTTCAACGTCGGGCTGGCCTGCGGCGGCACGATCCGAATTCTGGTGGAGCCGGTCGGCGGGGCCGAAGGCATGCCCGAAGCGATGCTGGCTGATCTGGTCGCCGCCCGTGCCGACCGGGCCGCGCGGGCCTATGTGGTGAACCTGTCCGACTGGTCGCGCCGCCTGCTGAGCGGGGCCGAAGCGCCGCCTGCGGTGGCCGCGCGCCTGCGGTCTGACAAATCGGGGATGGAGGACGACAGTTTTGTCGCCATCCACAACCCCGCCTTGCGGCTGATCGTGGTGGGGGCGGTGCATATCGCGCAGGCGCTTTTGCCGATGGCGCGACTGGCGGGCTATGACCCCACACTGATCGACCCGCGCGATGCCTTCGGGTCCGCGCAGCGCTTTCCCGGCGAAACCATCCTGCACGACTGGCCGGACGAGGCGATGGCGGCCCTGCGCCCCGATGCGCGCACCGCGGTCGTCACGCTGACCCATGACACCAAGCTTGATGACCCCGCCATTCTTGCCGCGCTGGGGTCCGGGTGTTTCTATCTTGGCTGCCTCGGGTCCAGCCGGACCCATGCGAAGCGGCTGGACCGGCTGCGCGCGGCGGGGGTGTCCGAGGACCAGATCGCGCGCATCCATGCGCCGGTGGGGCTGGACATCGGGGCCAAGACCCCGGCGGAAATCGCGGTGTCGGTTCTGGCGCAGATCACCCAAGTCTTGCGGCGCGGGGCCTGATGCGGTTTGGACCTGTCCCTTTGGATCAGGCGTTGGGCGGGGTGCTGGCGCATTCGGTGGACCTGACCGACGGGCGGTTGCGCAAGGGGCATGTGCTGGGCGCGCCTGATCTGGCCGCGCTGGCGGCTGCGGGGCGGACCGAGATTACCGTGGCGCGGATGGAACCGGGCGATGTGGCCGAGGATGACGCGGCGCTGGAGCTGGCCCGTGCGCTGGTCAGCGGGCCGGGGCTGCGGCTGGCGCCGGTGGGGACGGGGCGGGTCAACATCCATGCCGAAGGGCCGGGGGTGGTGCGGATCGACGCGCCGCGCATCCATGCCGCCAATGCCGCCGACCCGATGATCACCATCGCCACCGTCCCGGAATGGCAGCGGGTGACGGCGGGCACCATGGTCGCCACGGTCAAGATCATCGCCTGGGCGGTGGGCGGCGCGGCGCTGGCGCGCGCCTGCGCGGCGGCGGCAGGCGCCTTGGGGCATTGTGCGCCCGTGATGTCGCAGGCGGTGCTGATCGAAACCACGGTGGGCGATGGCCCGCCGCTGGCCAAGGGGTTGCGTGTCACCGGGCAGCGACTGGCCCGACTGGGCGTGACGCTGGCGCATCATGTCGTGGTGCCGCACCGCATTGATGCGCTTGCCGCCGCGCTGGCGGCCGCACCCGAGGCCGGGCTTGTGCTGATCCTGACCGGATCGGCCACGTCGGACCCGCGCGACGTGGCACCCGAGGCGGTGCGCGCGGCCGGGGGCACGGTCGATCATGTCGGCATGCCGGTCGATCCGGGCAACCTGTTGTTTCTGGGGCGGTTTCGCGACCGCCCGCTGATCGGGTTGCCGGGGTGTGCGCGCTCGCCCGCGCTGAATGGCGCGGATTGGGTGCTCGAGCGGCTGGTCTGCGGGGTTGCCGTCACCCCGGCGGACATTCAGGCGATGGGCGTGGGCGGGCTGTTGATGGAAATTCCCACCCGCCCGCAACCGCGCGACCCGGCCTGAGCCGAAGTGCTGCGCCGCTGCGGCCCCTTGCGCTTGGCGGGCGGTCCCGTCACAGTCGCCCGCGCAAGGAAGCGGGGGGAGACACGCGGACATGAGGCTCGGCATCGCCGCGTTGGTGGTGGGCTATGTGCTCAGCCAGTTTTATCGGGCCTTTCTGGCGGTCTTGTCGCCCGCGTTGCAGGCCGAGTTGGGCGCAACCCCGGCGCAGCTGGCCGATGCATCGGGGCTTTGGTTCCTGATCTTTGCACTGGCGCAGATTCCGGTCGGTTACGCGCTGGACCGGATCGGCCCGCGCCGCACGGTGGCGGTGCTGCTGGCGGCGGGCGGGGCAGGCGGCACGGCTTTGTTTGCCACCGCGCAAGGGGCGGGGACCATCAGCCTTGCGATGGCGCTGATCGGCATCGGCTGTGCGCCGGTGCTGATGTCGGCGTTCTACATCTTTGCCCGGACCTACCCGCCCGCCGTGTTCGGCACGCTGGCGGGCGTGCTGATCGGGGTGGGCAGCCTTGGCAATCTTGGCGCCGCGCTGCCGCTGTCGCTTGCGGCCGAGGCGATGGGCTGGCGCGCGACGGTGGCGGGCCTGTCGGGGGTGACGCTGGTGGTGGCGCTGGCGCTGTGGCGCTTTGTGCAGGACCCGCCGCGCGTGCATGCCCCCGCGGGGGCGGGCAGTTTCGGCGACATCCTGAAGATGCCGGCGGTCTGGGTGATCTGCGTGATGCTGCTGGTGAACTACGCCCCTTCGGGTGCGATCCGGGGGCTGTGGATCGGGCCGTATTTCGGGCAGGTGTTCGGGTCGGACGCGGCGGGCATCGGGATGGTGACGCTGATCATGGGGCTGGCGATGGTGGCCGGCAATTTCGCCTATGGCCCGATGGACCGGCTGCTGGGCACCCGCAAGGGGGCGGTGCTGGGCGGCAACGTGATCGGCGCGGCCTGTCTGGCGGTGCTGTGGTGGGAGCCGGCGCCGGGCTGGGGGCAGGCGGTGATGCTGATCGCCGCGGTCGGGTTCTTTGGCATGTCGTTTCCGCTGCTGATGGCGCATGGCCGGGCGTTCTTTCCGCCGCATCTGGTCGGGCGGGGGGTGACGCTGCTCAATCTGTTCGGCATCGGCGGGGTCGGGCTGTTCCAGATGCTGTCGGGGCGGGTCTATGATGCGGTGCCGCCGGGCACGCCGCCGGATGCCGCATTCGGCACGCTGTTCGGGTTCTTTGCGCTGGTGCTGGCGGCGGGCTGTGTTGTCTATGCCTTCAGCCGGGACCGCACCGACTGATCAATTCAGCGTCTGCGGCGCCAGCACGATGATCGTGGGGCGCCCCGGCAGGTCGCGCAGGCCAAGTTCGATGTGGTTCTGGTCCAGCCGCACCACATCGAACTGGTCCTTCATGCCATCCACAAAGGATTCCAGCGACCGCCCGGAAAACCAGTGCATCGGCAGCACGACCGAGGATTTCAGCCGGCTGATCACCCGCATCATGTCGGCCAGACCCATGGTATAGCCGCCGTCCACCGGCACCATCACCACATCCAGCCGCCCGAGGGCGGCGTATTGCGCGTCGTCTGGTTCGTGATGCAGATGACCCAGATGCCCGATGCACAGGCCCGCCGTTTCGAACACGAAAATCGAGTTGCCGTTCTTGCGCAGCCCGCTTTCAAACCCGCCGCGCGCGTCGGTATGGACGTTGCGCACCCGCAGCTCGCCCAGATCCAGATCGTGTTCGACCGGGTAATCCGCCGTGCCCCAGCCTTCGAGCACATGGGGGATGCGCGGGTCGGGGGCGTGGGTCCAGTGCGTCGAATGGCTGTTGTTCATGGTGACAACGGTGGGCGCGTGGTCGGTCGTGCCGAGATACCCGGTGTAGTCGGTCACCGCCGACAGCCCGCCCGGCGTTTCGATCAGGAACATGGCGTGGTGCAGGAAGCTGATCCGCACCCGGTCTTGCGCCAGCGGTTGCCCGAAGCCGGCGCGGTGGATCACCTCCAGCCCCGGCGCCTGTGCAAGCGCGATGCAGTGGCTGGGAATGCGGTCTTGCGCCGCGACGGGGCTGGCAAGGGCCAGCAGGGCAAGGGCAAGCGGGGCAAGGCGGCGCATGGAACCTCCGGTCAGCAAGGGGTCCGACTAAGGCTAACGCGGTTTTGCCATCTGTCAGCCCGCCGCGTTGCCCGCTCACGCGATGGTGAGGGGCCGTGTGCGCCAAAGGCCGCGCGCCGGGGTCAGAACGGCACGTCGTCCACCGCGTCGGCGGCCGTGACGAACGACGCCATCAGGTGCTTGACCCCCGCCTTGTCGAAATCGACCGTCAGCTTGTCGCCATCGGCGCCGCTTACCGTGCCATACCCGAATTTCTGGTGGAACACCCGCGCGCCGATGTCATGCGCGGGCAAGGCGGTGGCATCGATCACCAGTGCGCGCGCCTCCTTGGGCGAGGTGGTGCCGCGGGTGGGGCCGCGTGCCTGCATCCGTTGCCAGCCGGGGCTGTTGTAGACATTGGCCTGCGCTGCGCGCGTTTCGACCCCCGAATAGGCCGCCGCACCATAACCGCCGCCATACAGCCCCGGCGGGGTCAGCACGGTCACGTGTTCGGGGGGCAGTTCGTCGATGAAGCGGCTGGGCATCTGGCTTTGCCATTGGCCATACACCCGGCGGTTGGCGGCAAAGCTGATGGTGCAAAGCCGCTCGGCCCGCGTGATGCCGACATAGGCAAGGCGCCGTTCCTCCTCCACGCCTTTCAGGCCCGATTCGTCCATGCTGCGCTGGCTGGGAAACAGCCCGTCCTCCCACCCCGGCAGGAACACCACGGGGTATTCCAGCCCTTTGGCGGCATGCAGCGTCATGATGGTGACCTTTTCCGCCGCCTCGTCGGTTTCATTGTCCATGATCAGCGCGACGTGTTCCAGGAAGCCCTGCAACGTGTCGAACTGTTCCAGCGCCTTGAGAAGTTCCTTCAGGTTTTCCAGCCGTCCGGCGGCGTCGGGCGACTTGTCGGCCTGCCACATGGCGGTATAGCCCGATTCCTCGATGATCGTCTCGGCCAGCCGGATATGGTCATATCCCGGCTGCGAAGCCACGACATGCCAGCGCGCGATGCCTTCCAGAAACCCGCGCAACGCCCCCGCGCCGCGCCCGCCGATGCCGCCTTGGGCGATCAGCGCCGCCGCGCCGTCCAGCAGGCTGCCCCCCACCCCGCGCGCGGCGCGCTGGATGTCGGCCTGCGCCTTGTCGCCAAGGCCGCGCTTGGGCACGTTGATGATGCGTTCAAAGGCCAGATCATCCTCAAGGCTGACGACAAGGCGGAAGTAGGCCATCGCGTCGCGGATTTCCTGCCGTTCGTAGAATCGCGGGCCGCCGATGACCCGGTAGGGCAGGCCGATGGTCAGGAAGCGGTCCTCGAACGCGCGCATCTGGTGGGCGGCGCGCACAAGGATCGCGATGCCGTTGGGCGACACCGGGTCCAGCGCGCGGCGGCCCTTTTCCAGGGCTTCGATTTCCTCACCGATCCAGCGGGCCTCTTCCTCGCCATCCCAGTGGCCGATCAGGCGGACCTTTTCGCCGTCGTCAAGATCGGTCCACAAGGTCTTGCCCAGACGGCCGGCGTTGGCGGCGATGACCCCGCTGGCGGCGGCCAGGATATGCGGGGTAGAGCGGTAGTTCTGTTCCAGTCGCACCACGACGGCGCCGGGAAAATCCTTTTCGAACCGCAGGATAGTTCCCACCTCGGCCCCGCGCCAGCCATAGATCGACTGGTCGTCATCGCCCACGCAGCGGAGGTTGCGGGGCCCTTGGGCCAGCAGGCGCAGCCACAGATACTGCGCCACGTTGGTGTCCTGATACTCGTCCACCAGAATATACCGGAACCAGCGCTGGTATTGCGCCAGCACGTCCGGGTGGCGCTGGAAAATGGTGACGCAGTGCAGCAGCAGGTCACCGAAATCACAGGCGTTGAGCGTGCGCAGACGGTCCTGATAGGCGGCGTAAAGCTCGGTCCCGCGGTTGTTGAACTGTGGCGCTTCGGAGCTTGGCACCTGTTCGGGCGTCCAGGCCCGGTTTTTCCACGCATCGATCAGACCGGCCAATTGCCGCGCGGGCCAGCGTTTTTCGTCCAGATTGGCGGCCGAGATCACCTGTTTCATCAGGCGCAGCTGGTCGTCGGTATCGAGAATGGTGAAGTTCGATTTCAGGCCGACCAGTTCGGCGTGGCGCCGCAGCAGCTTGACCCCGATGGAGTGGAAGGTGCCCATCCACGGCATGCCTTCGGCCACTTCGCCGATCAGGCGGCCCACGCGATCTTTCATCTCGCGCGCGGCTTTGTTGGTGAAGGTGACGGCCAGAATTTCGTTCGGGCGGGCCTTGCCGGTGGCCAGCAGATGCGCGATGCGCGTGGTCAGCGCCTTGGTCTTGCCGGTGCCCGCGCCTGCCAGCATCAGCACAGGGCCATCCAGCGCCTCGACCGCGGCGCGTTGGGCCGGGTTCAGCCCGTCAAGATAGGGCGCGGGGCGCGCAGCCATGGCGCGCATGGACAAGGGCAGGGGATCGGTCATCGCGTCATCCACATTCATTGTCGGCACTATAGCGGATCGGGCGCCAAGGAAAAGGTTTGTTCGCAGATTGTTCGCGCCGCCACCGAGCAACCTGCCAAAACCCGCCGGGCGGGGGCGCGCCCGTCCTTGCCGGTTATTCGATCAGCCGCAACCCGGCGCGCGCCACCAGCACCGCCAGCACGATGCGGATGAGGTGGTGCAGAGTGACATAGACCGCCGACATCTGCAGCGAAATCGCCACCAGCGCCATTTCGGAAATCCCGCCGGGCGCAAAGGCCAGGATGACCGCGCTGACGGGTTCCCCCACCGGCCCGGCCAGCGGCAGCGCGATGGCGGCGGCCAGCACCAGCGATCCCGCCATCGCCACCACCGACAGCCGCATCGCCAGCCACAGCCGCCGCAGCTCGAGCCCGGCAAAGCGGGTGCCCAGCGTGGTGCCGACCACCCATTGCGTCACGGTGATGGCCCAGTCGGGCGGCGTGGCCGCCGTCAGCCCCACGGCATGCGCGAGGCCCGACAGGAACAACGGCCCCGACAGCACCGCGGCCGGAAAGTTCAGCCGGTGCGCGCCCCAATAGCCCAGCACCGCCGCCCCGATCAGCACCGCCACGTCAAAGGCATGCAGCGGCACGCCGATGCCCGGCCTTTCGACCCCGGAACCCGACCCCACGGGGTGCCCGGTGACCAGTGCAAAGGTCAGTGGCACCAGCACGATGCACAGGATCAGCCGCAGGAATTGCAGGATGATGACCATCTGCATTTCGGCGTTGCGGGCCTCGGCCATTTCCAGCGCCTCGATGAAACCGCCTGGCATGGCGGCGAAGTAGCTGGTGCCGGGGTCCACCGCGCCAAGGCGGCGGTAAATCTGGTAACTGGCCCAATGCGCCAGCGGCACGAAGGCGCAGACCGCCAGCACCGTCGGCCACCATCGCCCCATCTGCGACAGGATGTCCGGGGGCACGCTGGCGCCGATGGCGACGCCGATCACCGGGATGAGGGCGTAGCGCCAGTGCTGCGGCACGCCTGGCAGTGCGCCCCACATCCGCAGCCGCGCCACTGCCGCCACCGCCACCGTGAGCATCGACCCGAGCAGCACGCCCAGCGGCAGCCCCACCGCCCACCCGGCGACCCCGCCCGCCGCCCCCAGCACGAAGGTGCCCAGCACCGGGGCCGGACGGTGGCCCCGCATCGTGATCCTGTGCCAGTCGGTCATTCGCCGCATTCCCTTCGTCGCGCCGAACCGATCATCCCGTGCCGCCAGATGCAACCCCCGTCGGCCCGAAAAAGACGTGGCGGCGCGCCGGAACCTACCAGTGCGGCGGGCGCTGGTCGGCCAGCGGAATGGTGCCACCTTCGGCCTCGCGCTCGGCCTCGCGTTCCATCAGCAGGGCGATGCGGCGGTGCAAGCCGGCAAGGTCGCGTTCCTGCCGAGCGACGACATCGGACAGGTCCTCGACCGTGCGTTGCAGGTCGGCCACCAGCGATTCCAGCCGGGTCAGGCGGGTGTCCATGTCAGACCCCGACCGGATCGGCGCCAATGCGCACCAGTTGCTTGCCATCGTTGCCCCCGGCCAGCAGCGACAGGAAGGCGGCAGGCGCGGCCTCCAGCCCTTCGGCCACGGTTTCCTGCCAGCGGATCGCGCCTGCACCGACCAGGGGCGCCAGTTCGGCCAGAAAGGCACCATACTGCGCCTGATGGTCGGTCACGATGAAGCCCTGCACCCGCAGCCGCCGCGTCAGGATCAGTTGCCACGCGGGCGGCAGCGGCGGGGGCGCCTCGGCGCCGGAATACCATGCGATCATGCCGCAGACGGCGATGCGGCCATGATCGTTCATGCGCGGCAGCACGGCCTCGAGCGTCTTGCCGCCCACGTTTTCAAAATAGACGTCAACCCCGGCGGGCGCGGCCTCGGCGATCTGGCGCGACAGCGTGCGGGCATCGGGGGCTGCGCGGTGGTCAAGGCAGACATCGGCCCCGTAGTCGGCCACGGCGCGCGCGCATTTCGCCGCGCCACCGGCCACACCGATCACCCGCATGTCGCGCGCCCGCGCCAGTTGGCACACCAGCGACCCCACGGCGCCGGTGGCCGCCGACACCACGATGGTTTCGCCCGCCTTGCCTTCGGCAATGCGGTTCAGCCCGACCCAGCCGGTAAAACCCGGCATGCCCAAGACACCCAGCCATGCCGACAGCGGCGCCACGCCCTGATCCAGCTTCATCACCCCGGCGCCGTCGGACACCGCCATGTCGGACCACGGAAAATAGCCCAGCACCACATCGCCGGGGGCAAAGCCGGGGTGGCGGCTTTCCATCACCTCGGCCACGGCGCCCGCCTGCATGGGGGCGCCCACCTCGATCGGGGCGGCGTAGGATTTCGCAGCGCTCATCCGCCCGCGCATGTAGGGGTCAAGCGACATCCAGACCAGCCGCACCCGCATCTGGCCGTCCCCGAGCGGCGGCAGGTCCCGCTGTTCGAGCCGGAAATGTTCAGGCCCCGGCGCAGCTTCGGGGCGGGCGGCAAGCACGATCTGACGGGCAAGGGTCATGGCGCGGGGTCCTTGGCTGGGGGCAGGGTCTTGCCCGGGTTGAGCGTGTTCATCGGGTCCAGCGCCGCCTTGAGCGCGCGCATCACATCGAGTGCGACCGGCGACTTGCGCCGGGTCATGCTGGGCAGTTTCGCCAGCCCGATGCCGTGTTCGGCGGAAAAGCTGCCGCAGAGGTCGGCCACCACATCTTCAACCATCTCGCGGATCGCGTCCAGATGCGCCGGGTCGTCGTGGCCGGGGAAGACCGTGTAATGCAGGTTGCCGTCGCCCAGATGCGCCACGGTCAGGTCGGTGGCGCGGGGGTCGAGCCGGGCCAGACGGGCCTGCACCTGCCGAAGGAAGGCATCGACCCGATCCAGCGGCACGCAAACGTCGGTATCGACCACGGGGCCGGGGCTGCGGGCAAGGTCCGCCGCCGCTTCGCGCCGGTCCCACATTCGCCGGCGCTGGCTGTCCGAGCGGGCGATGACGGCATCGAGCACATCGCCGGTCTCCATCCGTGCGGCCAGCGCATCTTGGAGCAGGTCGGTCAGCGGCACGCTGCCATCAGCGCGCGGTGTGGCGTCGCGCGGTGCGGTGGCGGCGAGTTCCACAAGGATCGTCACATCATGGAGGGTGTCAAAGGGCTGGCCCAGATCGGGGCGGCGTTCGGCCAGCCGGGTCATGTAGCTGCGTGGCATGAATTCCAAGGCTTCGACCAGACCGCCGGTTTCGTCCTGCAAGCGGTGCAGCAGCGCCAGTGCGGCGGCCAGTGACGGTGCCGCCAACGTGGCGGTGGCATGGGCGCGCGGCGCAGGCACCAGCCGCATCGTGGCGGCGGTGATGATGCCCAGCGTGCCTTCGGCGCCGATGAACAGATCCTTCAGGTCATATCCGGTGTTGTCCTTGTGCACCCCTTGCAGCAGGTCCAGCACCCGGCCATCGGCCAGCACCACCTCGAGCCCGAGGCAAAGGCCACGGGTGGACCCGTAGCGCAGCACGTTCGACCCGCCCGCATTGGTTGATAGCGCGCCGCCCAGAGTGGCCGAGCCGCGCGCGCCGAACCACAGCGGGAAATGCAGGCCCTCGGCCGCCGCCGCATCATGCAGGCGCGACAGGATCGTGCCTGCCTCGGCGGTGACGGTGCGGGCGGCGGGGGTGACGGCGCGGATGCGGTTGATGCGTTCCAGCGACAGCATGACGGCGCCTTGGGCGTGGGTGCCGCCGGCCAGCCCGGTGTTGCCGCCCACGGGCACCACCGCCAGACCGGCGCCCTGGGCGAACTGCAGCACGGCGGCCACCTGTGCGGTATCCGCAGGGCGCAGCACGCACAGCGGGTGCCAGTGATATTGGCGCATCCAGTCGCGGGCATAGGGTTCGGCGTCAGCCCCGGTCAGCACATGGGCGGGACCAAGCAAGGCGCGCAAGGGGTCGAGCATCGGGGCCTCCGGGCTGTGCCGCCCATGGTGGCAGGTTCCGGGGGCGGGGGCCAGAGCGGGCGCGGGCCCGCCCGCACCGGCGGTGTGTGGGCGCGGGCTGGCAGACCTTGGCGCAGCCTGCGTCAGCTGGCGCCCACGGTGTCGAGCAGTTCGAGGACCTTCGGCCCCATGCCTTCGACGATCTTCGCCACTCCGGCGGCGTTGGGGTGGATGCCGTCGGATTGCATCAGGTCGCGCATCAGCGTCAGGTCGGATTCGCCGCGCACCAGCGGTTTGAGGAACGCCTCGCCCAAGAGCGCGCCGTGCTGCGCCGCAAGGTCGGCATACATCGCATCAAATGCGGTCTTGTAAGCCGGGCCATAGTTGCCCGGCGCCTCCATCGGCATCAGAAGCACGGGAAGACCGCGTTCCGCCGCCTTCGACAGGATGACGTCGAGGTTCGCCTTGCTGTTGGCCGGGTCGATCCCGCGCAACAGGTCGTTGCCGCCCAGCGTGACGATCATGGCATCGGCGGGTTCGGACAGCGTCCAGTCCAGCCGCGACAGGCCGCCGGCGGTGGTGTCACCCGAAACCCCCGCGTTGATCACGATCACGTCGCGGCCTTGCGCCTTGAGCCATGCCTGAAGCTGTGGCACGAAGCCGTCGTCGCCGGACAGGCCGTAGCCTTGGGTCAGGCTGTCGCCCAGTGCGACCAGCTTTAACGGCTCTGCCGCGACGGAAACCGCAAGCCCGAGCGTAAGGCAGAGGTTGAGAACGGCCGCGCGCGCCCCATATCGGACAGAACGGGCGGCAGCACTGGCAAGGGATAAGGCGAATTTCATGGGTGAGACAGTACTTTCCTTGGCGGATGCGCGGCTGGTGCTGGACGGCAACGCCGGGCCGGTGGAAATTTTGCGGGGCATCACGCTGAGCGTCAAGGCCGGCGAGACACTGGGGCTGGTCGGGCCTTCGGGATCGGGCAAATCTTCGCTCCTCATGTTGATGGGCGGGCTGGAACGCGCCACGGGCGGGCAGGTTCAGGCACTGGGCCAGGACCTGACAGCGATGGACGAGGACGAGCTTGCGCGCTTTCGCAGGGGGAATATGGGGGTGGTGTTCCAGTCTTTCCACCTGATCCCCACGATGACGGCGCTGGAAAACGTGGCAGTGCCCTTGGAACTGGCCGGGGCGGGCGATGCCTTTGCGCGCGCCGAGGCCGAGTTGCGGGGGGTCGGGCTGGGCGCGCGGCTGGATCATTACCCCTCGCAGATGTCGGGGGGCGAGCAGCAGCGCGTGGCCCTGGCGCGCGCGGCGGTGACGCGGCCCAGGATCCTGCTGGCGGACGAGCCGACCGGAAACCTCGACGGGGTGAACGGTGCGGCGATCATGGACCTTTTGTTCGGCCTGCGCGACCGCCACGGCGCCACGCTGGTGCTGGTGACCCATGCGCCCGACCTTGCGGCACGCTGCGACCGGGTGGTTCGGCTGGTGGACGGGCGCATTGCCGCCGATGATCT
>JAUXPG010000162.1 GCA_030683915.1 Gemmobacter sp. | reverse complement strand
AGATTTCCCGCGCCCGCTTGTCGGCGGAAATCGCGTCCATCGTGTCCTCCATCAGGATACGGCCTTCATGGAACAGCGTCACCTTGCGCGAAATCATGCGGATGAACTGCATGTCGTGTTCCACCACGATCAGCGCCGCCGTCTTGTTGATTTCCTCGATCAGTTCAGCGGTCCGAAAGGTTTCCTCGTGCGTCATGCCGGCGGCGGGTTCGTCCAGCAGCACCAGCCACGGCTCGGCCGCCACCACCATGCCCAGTTCCACCCACTGCCGCTGGCCATGCGCCAAGCGGCCCACCAGCTTGCGCCGGATATCGCCCAGCCGCAGCCGCTCCACCGTTTCCGCCGTCAGGCTGCGCGCCCGCGCCTCGCCATGCCAGCGGCGGGCGGACAGCCAGACGTTTTCCTCCACCGTCAGCCCGTCAAACACGTTGGGCACCTGTGTCTTGATGCCGATGCCAAGGCTTGCGATCTGGTGGCTTTCCCACCCCGTCACCGCCTGCCCCTTGATCTGCACCTCGCCCGACGTGGGTATCAATTGCCCGGTCAGGCATTTGAAGAACGTGGACTTGCCCGCGCCATTCGGCCCTATCAGACAGCGCAACTCCTTGTCGAACAGGGTGAAATTCACCCCCTCCACCGCGCGCACCCCGCCGAAATGCATGCACAGGTCGCGGGTCTCCACGATCACGTCGCCCCGTTTGCGGCTCATGCCTTGTCCTCCGGGGTGCGGCGGCGGCGGCGCACGCGGTCAGGCGCCGCCCCGCCGCGCCGGGCGCGCACCCAGTCGGCGATGGTCGGCGCGACCCCGCGCGGCACCAGCAGCACAAACACGATCAGGATCACCCCCAACACCAGATTGTTGTTCAGCACCGATTGCCCACCCAGCGCGGATGTCAGGTAAAACAGCGCAAATGTCGCCCCGATCGGGCCGATCAGCGTGCCCCGGCCGCCGACGATGACCCAGATGATCGTCAGCGCGGCGTTGAACAGGCTGAACACATCGGGCGTGACCCGCCCGACCCCGTTGGCAAACAACACGCCCCCCACGGCGGCAATGCCTGCGCCGATGGTAAAGATGCCCAGCTTGTAGGCCCGCGCGTCATAGCCCAGCAACTCGGCGCGCACCTCGTTTTCGCGGATCGCGGCGCAGACCCGGCCAAACCGGGTGTTCATCAGCCACGCGGCGAACAGATAGCACAGGATCAGCGCCGCCATCGCGACATAGAACACCTGTTCGGGAAACAGGAAGGACCGCGTATCCCACGGCAGGTTCAGGGGTGGCGAACTGACCCCGTTGAACCCACCCAAAAGCGCCTTGCCGATCTTGTATTCCGGCCCCGAGGTGCGCCGGATCAGCGAGAACAGGATCAGCGTCACCGTCAGGGTGATGACCCCCAGATAAACGTCCGACACCCGGCCATAGAAGATGAAGTACCCCAGCGCCGCCGCGAACAGGGATGTCAGCGCAACCGCCGTCAGGACGGCCCATGTCGAGCCGCCGAAGTTGATGCCCGCAAGCGTATAGACATAGGCACCCAGCCCGAAAAACGCGACCTGCCCAAAGCACAGGATGCCGCCGTGCCCCCAGATCAGCGCAAGGCTCAGCGCCAGCACCGCCAGCGCGATGGCCGTGGTCAGGTTGATGATGGTGAACAGCGCCAGCACGTGCGGCGCGGCAAACATGAACACCACCCCGATCAGCGCCCAGGCAAAGGCGGGGCGCATCTGGCGCGCGATATCCTGATTCATAGCGATTTGCGGAAGAACCGCCCCGTGATGCCGCGCGGCATCAGCCGCAGCAGGACAATGGCTGTCAGCAGCAGCGCGACCTCGCCAAAGGTCGGGCCCGACAGGAAGGTGAAGATGCCGTTGATCCCGCCCAGCAGCACCGAACCGGCGGCCGTGCCCGCCAGAATCGACGCGCCGCCCGAAATCACGGTGATGAAGGCCTTGGCGATATAGGTGGCGCCGATGGTGGGCAGAACCCCGGTGATCGGCGCCAGCAACCCGCCAGCCAACCCCGTCACCGCCGCGCCAAGTCCGAAGGTGATCATGTAGATGCGGTTGGTCGAAACCCCCAGCGCCGAGGCCATCTGCGCGTTCTGCATCGTGCCGCGCGCCAGCAGGCCCAACTGCGTGAACCGCAGCGTCAGCCAAACCGCCCCGAGCAACAGCGCCGTCACCGCGATCAGGAACAACTCATAGCCCGAGATCGCATATTGCCCGATCCGCACCACACCCAGGGGGGGCGAGATGGTGCTGGCGGTCGAGGCCCCGAAGATCGACGTGATGACCCCGATCAGCAGCAACGACAGGCCCCATGTGGCCAACAGCGTGTCCACCATCCGGCCATAGAGCCAGCGGATCAGCAGCCGTTCGACGACGACACCGATGATGCCCACCACCAGCGGCGCCAGGATCAGCATGGCGACCCAGATGTTCACCCCGGCATTGGTGGACACCACCACCGTATAGCCGCCCAGCATCAGAAACTCGCCGTGCGCCAGGTTGATGACCCGCATCATCCCGAAGATGATCGCAAGCCCAAGGCTGATGAGCGCCAGATTGGCGATGCCGTACAGCAGTTGCAGTCCGATGGCGACGACAAGATCCACGAGGCGGCCTCCGGGGGCAGTCAGGTCATGGACCGGGCGCGCACCCGCGCCCGGAGGGAAAAGCCGGGCGCATGGCCCGGCTCAGGTTCAGGCCCGGATCACTTGATCCCGGCAGCCGCCAGCCCGTTTTCAAAGTAGAAGGTCGACAGCGTCGGGTTGGCCACCAGATCGCAGACCATCGCGGTATCGGCGGGCGGCTGGTCGGCATAGGTTTCCAGGATGTTGAATTCCTGGTTCTGCAACTCGGCCAGCACGACGTTCTGGATCACGTGGTTGGTCTGCGGGTCGATGGTCAGCTTGCCCGACGGCCCTTCGTACGACAGGCCCGACCGCAGCGCGTTCCAGACCGGGTCATAATCGATGCTGCCGGCCTTTTTCACCGCCTCGGCCCACAGCATCGCACCTTCGTAGGACCGCACGCTCAGTTCGTTCATCGCCGGACGGTTGGCACCCAGCTTGGCGTCCATACGCTCCAGGAACGCCTTGTTCACCGGGTTATCGACCTTTTCAAAGTAGGAATAGGCCGCCAGCAGCCCGTTGCCTTCCTCGGCCGAGATCAGCTTGTGCTCGTTGCCGATGCCAAAGGTGGTGGAGCAGATCGGAATGTCCTTGCTCATGCCCGCCGCCGCATACTGGCGGTAGAACGAGATATGCGCGCCGCCCACCAGACCCGACAGCACCATGTCCGGCTTGGCCTGCTGGATCTTGGTGATCGTCGGGCCAAAGTTCGTCACATCCAGCGGGAAGAATTCCACGCCCAGCGTCTCGCCGCCATTTTCGGCCACGAACTTCTGCATCCACTGCGCGATGATCTGGCCATAGTTGTAGTCAGCCGCGACGATATAAACCTTCTTGCCGAACTTGTTCATCGCATAGGGCACGACCTTGGCGACGGTCTGTGCCGGTGTCGAGCCGGTGTTGAAGTTGTTGAAGTCGCAGACGCCGCCTTCATACTGGGTGTTGTAGAAATAGAGCGTCTTGAACCGCGCCAGCGTCGGGCGGATCGCCTCGCGGCTGGCCGAGGTGATGCCGCCATGCACCGTGGCCGCCCGGTCGCCTGCGGCGGCTTGGGTGGCATATTGCGTGTAAAGCTGGATCGACGATTGCGCGTCATACAGCTTCAGCTCCACCTCGCGGCCCAGCAGGCCACCGGCGGCGTTGATGTCGTCGATGGCAAGCTTGGTGGCCTCGGCCATCGGCGTGCCATAGATATCAAGCCCCCCGGACAGGTCCAGGATCGAGGCGAAGGTAATCTTGCCGCCCCCTTGGGCGCGGCCCATCAAGGCGGGCGAGGCCAGCGCAAAGGCCGAGGTGCCGACGACGAACTGTCTGCGGGATAGTGCCATTTCCGTGTCTCCTGTCGGGGGGTTGCGGCCGGGGCGCGGTGCGCGCCTGTCAGCCCTTGTCTGCGGGCGTTTCGCCCTTGTCATCCTTGGGGCGCGTGATGCCCCGGCGGTCCAGCTGCGCGGCAAGTCCGCGCACGCCGTCACCGATGTTCATGCCCACTTCCTCGCCCAGCCGCTGCACGGCTGGCAGTTGCAGGGCCATCGACAGCACGCCGTCCACCACCTGATTGACCGTGCTGCCACCACCTTCGCCACCGCCGCCGCCGCCCGAGGCGCCGCCGATGCCCGTGATCTGATTGATGCGGATGCTTTCGATCTTTTCCGCCGGTTTCAGCAGGCGTTCCACCACGTCGGGCAGCGCCTTCAACCGCGCCTCGTCCAGCTTCATCGCCATCAGTTCGGGCGACTGTGCGTTCTCGGCGGCAATCACCGCCGCACGGCCTTCGGCTTCGGCCAGCATGCGGCCCTTCTGCGCCTGGGCGCGGTCCAGCATGGCCCGGGCCTCGGCCTCGGCCATCGACAGCAACGTGCCCGCTTCGGACTTCACGCGGGTGTCATCCACCTCGGCCTGCTCAGAGGCGCGGATCAGCGCCAGCGACTTGTCACGTTCGGCGGCGGCCTGTTCGCGGATGGTGCGCACGCGCTCCTCCGCCTCGGCCTCGGCGGCCTTGGCAGAGATCGCTGCGGCCTCGGCCTGCGCCTCCTCCACCCGCTTCGCGGCCAGTTGCAAGGTGTTGTCCGATTTCGCCAAGGCGGTCGCCAACTCGGCGGCGAGCGTCTGGCGCCGCAATTCGCGGTCCTTCTCGATTTCGGTCAACCGCACTTCGCGCTCGCGCGCGATCCGGGCGGATTCGCGGCGCTTTTCGCTGGCGGCCTGTTCTTCGGCGGTTTCCGCAATCGACCGGGACCGCGCAATCTCGATTTCGCGCTGCTGCACGATCATCGCTTCTTCTTCTTCGCGGCTGATGGTCAGCTTGCGCTTGGTGGCATCCAGCTGGCTTTGGCGCACCGCAACCTCGGCATCCGCCTCGATTGCCGCGCGTTCCTTCTTGTTCACCGCGATGATCTCGGCCAGACGCCGCATCCCCAGCGCGTTGAAGGCGTTGTTTTCGTCCAGCGCATGAAACGGCGTCTGGTCGATCCGCGTCAGCGACACCGATTCCAGCATCAGGCCGTTCTGCGCCAGATTGTCCCGCAGCGCATCGGACACTTCGCGCGCAAAGGTGCCCCGGTTGTCCTGCAGTTCGTCCATCGTATAGCGCGCGGCGACCGACAGCATGGCGTCAACCAGCTTGCCCTCCAGCGTTTCCGCCAACTCCGCCGCCCGGAACGACTTGCCAGCCAGCGCCTGCGCGGCGGTTGCCACCCCGTCGCGTGTGGCGATGACGCGGACATAGAATTCAGCGCCCACATCGACGCGCAGACGGTCGCGGGTGATGATCGATTTCGGGCCAAGCCGTTCAATTTCCAGCCGGGTGGTCCGCATGTTCACTTCGGACACCTTGTGCAGGAACGGCAGCGCAATGCAGCCGCCATCCAGCACGATCCGCTGGCCGCCCGCCCCGGTCCGCACAACGCTGACCTCGCGTGAGGCTTTGCGGTAGTACCGGTTGAGAAACAGGATCACCAGAACGGCGATGACGATCAAGGCGACGATAGAGACGAACCAGGTCATGGGTGCCCTCGGTCGGGAAACGGATGCCGCAAGCGTTGCGGAAGGCTTCGTTGACTGTGGACATTGGTAGAGAGGAAGGAAAATCACTGTCAATCAGTGTCTTGTGCGCTTTTCCTTCCAGACGCGGGCCTCTTGGCCGCCACAAGGCGGCAACCGATTGTTCCAACTTGAAATTTCGCCCGGCGCCGCCCGAGGCGCCCGGCAGCATATCCTGCCAATGCGCGAACCCGGCGCCTCGGGAGGGGGCTTTATTGGCCGAAACTGCACAAGATTTAGGCGAACGGCACATTCATACGCAGTTTTCCCGCGTCGAATCCGCTTGTGGGGCGGAAACGACGCGGCCGCCCGCCCCGTCAGTAGCCGCGATCGCGGTCCACGCGGTGCAGGAAAGGCTCGCCCGCCTCGCCCCGCCGGATGTTTTCGGCCACCATGCGCGAGGCGGATGCCGGCCGCGTTTCGGCGGCGACATGCGGGGTCACCGTCACGCGCGGATGCGCCCAATAGGGGTGGTCGGCAGGCAGCGGCTCCACCCGGAACACATCCAGCGTGGCGTGGCCGATCCGGCCCGCATCCAGTGCGGCCAGCAGCGCGGCATCGTCGATCAGCGTGCCCCGCCCGGGATTGATGATCGCAGCCCCCGGCGCAAGCCAGCCCAACCTCCGCGCATCCAGCAGGTTCTCGGTGTCCGGCGTGGCGGGCAACAGCGTCACCACGATCTCGGCGCCGGTCAGCGCCGCCTGCAACCCGGCGTCGCCGTGGTGGCACGCGATGCCATCGACCACCCGCGGGCTGCGCGACCAGCCCCGCACCGGAAAGCCCAGCGCCACCAGCATCGCCGCACAGGCGCGGCCCAACTCGCCCAGACCCAGCATCGCCACCGGGCGCTCGGCGGCCAGCGGCGGCGGCTCGGGCGCCCAGACATGATCGGGGTTCACGATATGGCGGTCCATCCCCAGATGGTGTCGCAACACATGGCCCGTCACCCATTCCACCATCCCCGCCGTCAACGCCGGATCAACCATCCGGCACAGCGGCTGGGTCAGCGTCGGGTTGCCCACGATCCGCTCCACCCCGGCCCACAGGTTCAAGACCGCCTTGCAGCGCGTGTAAGGCGTGAAATCCTGCACCGTGCCACCCGGCGCATAGACGATGTAATCCACCTCCTCCGGCGCCGCCTCGGTCACCAGCCGCGCCGCGATCCCCGCTTCGGCCAGCGCGGCGGCCAGATGCGGCTCATAGGTGGGCCAGCGGGCAGGCCCGGCGGCAAACAGGATGGTCAGGGTCATGGGCGCGGCCTTTCATCGGTTGCACCCCCGTCTTAGGCACCCGCGCGGCACAGCGAAAGGGGGCCGTTGCCCCGCCAGCCCGCTTCTGCCATACCCACGCTCGCACCGGGCACACGAGGGGCGCGCATGGACCATTTCCTTTACCGCAACGGCACCCTTCACGCCGAAGACGTGGCCATCCCCGCCATCGCCGAGGCCGTGGGCACCCCGTTCTACGTCTATTCCGCCGCCACGCTCACCCGCCACTGGCGCCTGTTCGACGAGGCGCTCAGCCCCCTGCCGCACCTTGTCTGCTTTGCGGTCAAATCCAATTCCAACCTTGCCGTGTTGCGCCTGCTGGGCAGCCTTGGCGCCGGGATGGACGTGGTGTCGGGCGGCGAATACCGCCGCGCGCTGGCCGCCGGGGTGCCGGGCGACCGCATCGTGTTCTCGGGCGTCGGCAAGACGGCGGATGAAATGCGCCTCGCGCTCACCCACGGCATCCGGCAGTTCAACGTCGAATCCGAACCCGAACTTCTGGCGCTGTCCGCCGTCGCCGCCAGCATGGGCGCCACCGCCCCCATCACGCTGCGGGTCAACCCCGATGTCGATGCGAAAACCCACGAGAAAATCTCGACCGGCAAATCCGAAAACAAGTTCGGCATCCCCATCGCCAAGGCCCGCGCGGTCTATGCGCTGGCCGCCAGCCTGCCGGGGATCGAGGTGGTGGGCGTCGATGTCCACATCGGCAGCCAGCTGACCGACCTTGCCCCCTTTGCCGAGGCCTATGCCAAGGTGGCCGACCTGACCCGCATCCTGCGCGCCGACGGGCACGATATCCGGCGGCTGGATCTGGGCGGCGGGCTTGGCATTCCCTACACCCGCTCGAACGAGGTGCCGCCCCTGCCCTCGGACTATGGCGCGATGGTCAAGCGCGTGGTCGGTGATCTGGGCTGCGAGATCGTGATCGAACCGGGGCGGCTGATTTCGGGCAACGCCGGGCTGCTGGTGTCATCGGTGATCTACCTCAAACAAGGCGAAGGGCGGGATTTCCTGATCCTCGACGCCGCGATGAACGATCTGGTGCGCCCGGCGATGTATGGCGCGCATCACGACATCGTGCCGGTCGTCGAACCCGAACCCGGCACCGAAACCGCCCCGCAGGATGTGGTCGGCCCGGTGTGCGAAACGGGCGACACCTTTGCCAAGGCCCGCGCGCTGCCTGCGCTTGCGGCAGGCGCGCTTGTGGCGTTCCGCTCGGCGGGGGCCTATGGCGCCGTCATGGCGTCGGAATACAACACCCGCCCGCTCATTCCCGAAGTTCTGGTGCAGGGCGATCAATTTGCGGTCATCCGGGCACGTCCGACGTTTGACGAAATCCTGTCACGCGATACCATCCCCGAATGGCTGTGACCCCCACGGCCCCGGAGGCCGTGCGGATGCCCAACCTCGACCAGACCCGCAACCTGACCCTGTGGCGCCTGCGCTGGCAGGTTCGGCTGACATGGGCGGGCCTATGGGCAGAGCGCCTGACCCGCGCCTTCTGGCCGGTCTGGACGGTGCTTCTGGCGGTCTACGCCGTGCTGGCGCTGGGTCTGGCCGAACGGCTGCCGCAGGTGTGGTTCACCGGGCTGGCGGCAGCGGCGGCGGTGCTGGCGCTGGGGTTTGCATGGAAAGGCGCACGCGGCTTCCACCGGCCCCTGCGGGCCGAGGCGATGGCCCGGCTGGATGCCACGATGCCCGGCCGCCCCTTGGCGGCGCTGGCCGATACGCAGGCCATCGGCGCCACCGACCCCGCCTCGGCCGCGGTCTGGGCCGCGCATGTCGAACGCATGGCATCCCGTGCCGCGCGTGCCCGCGCGCCGGTGCCCGATCTGAACCTGAACCGGCGCGACCCCTACGCCTTGCGCTATCTTGCGCTGCAACTGGCGCTGGTGGCGCTGGTGTTCGGCTCGGCCAGCCGCATGGCGGGGCTGACCGGCTTTGGCCCCCAAGGCGCGCAGGCGCTGGCGGCAGGGCCGGTGTGGGAAGGCTGGGTCCGCCCACCGCCCTATACCGGCAAGCCCGCACTCTATCTCAATGACATCACCGCCGAGGCGCTGGAATTGCCACAAGGCAGCCGCGTGGTGCTGCGGTTCTATGGCGAACCCGGCGCGCTTGGCGTCACCGAAACCGTGTCCGACGCGCCCCTGCCGCAAACCGCCGCGCAAGGCGCGGAATTCACCGTCACCCGGCATGGCCGCATCGACATCACCGGCCCGAACGGACGCGGCTGGGATATCGGCGTTCTGCGCGACATGCCGCCCACGGTGCGCGTCGCTGCCCCGCCCGAACGCGAATCCGATGGCCGCATGAAACTGCCGTTCGAGGCGCAGGATGATTTCGGCGTCGTCGCCGGGCAGGCGATCATCACGCTCGACCTCGCGGCGGTGGACCGCCGGTATGGCCTGACCGCCGACCCCGAACCCCGCGAGCCCATCACCCTCGACCTGCCGCTGCCCTATACCGGCACCCGCACCGACATTGCCGAAACCCTGCTGGATGACCTGTCGAAACACCCGTTCGCCAACCTGCCGGTGCAGATCCGCCTGACCGCGCAGGATGCGCCCGGCCAGCAGGGCGAAGCCGCGCCCTTGGCCACCGCGCTGCCCGGCAAACGCTTCTTTGACCCGCTGGCCGCCGCCGTGGCCGAAGCGCGGCGCGATCTGCTGTGGACGCTTGCCAATGCCCCCCGCGCGGCCGAAGTGCTGCGCGCCGTCACCCACCTGCCCGAAGGCTTTGTGCGCAACGAACGCGCGTTTCTGCGCCTGCGCGTCGCCATCCGCCAGATGGACACCGACCTGACCGCCGAAGCCCGCGACGCGCTGGCCGAAGAACTGTGGGACATCGCCACCCTGCTGGAACAGGGCGACCTTGCCTCGGCGCTGGAACGGCTCAAGCGCGCACAGGACCGGCTGGACGAGGCCATGAAGAACGGCGCGTCGGAATCTGAAATCGCCGAACTGATGCAGGAACTGCGCGACGCGCTGGACAACTACATGCGCCAACTGGCCGAGGAATCCGAACGCGACCCCGATCAGCAGATGTCCGACATGCAGGGCATGCAGATGACCGGCAACCAGTTGCAGGAACTGCTCGACAAGCTGCAAGAGCTGATGGAACAGGGCCGCATGGCCGAGGCGCAGGAACTGATGGAGATGCTGCGCCAGCTGATGGAAAACATGCAGGTCACCCAGGGGCCCGGCGGTCAGGGCGGCGAAGGCCAGGGCCGGATGCGCGATCTGGCGGATTCGCTGCGCGAACAGCAGGGCCTCTCGGACGAAACCTTCGGCAACCTTCAGGGCCGCCAGCCCGGACGCCAGCCCGGCCAGCAAGGCGAAGGCGAGCAGGGCGAACAAGGGCAGGGACAAGGGCAAGGTCAAGGGCAGGACCGTCAGCCCGGCCAGGGTCAGGGCGAAGGCGAAGGGGCCGAAGGCGAGGGCCAAGGTGCCGGGCGCAGCCTTGCCGACCGCCAGCGCGACCTGCGCAACCGCCTGCGCGCGCTGGGCCAGTCGGAACTGCCCGGCGACGGCACCGAGCGCGGCCAGTCGGGGCGCCGGTCGCTGGATCAGGCGCAACGCCAGATGGACGGCGCCGAACAGGCGCTGCGCGACGGCGACCTGCCCCGCGCGCTTGACCGGCAGGCCGAAGCGATGGAGGCGCTGCGTCAGGGCATGCGTGACTTTGGCGAGGCCCTGGCCGAAGAACAGCGCCAGCAGGGCGGTCAGGGCGATGGCGAACGCTTTGGCAACGCCGATCCGTCGGGCCGCCGCGACCCGCTGGGGCGCCAGCCCGGCAACATGGGCCGCATCGGCACGGATGAGAACATGTTGCAAGGCGAAGACCCCTATCGCCGGGCGCTCGATCTGCTGCAGGAACTGCGCCGCCGCTCCGGCGACCTGGGCCGGACCGAAGAGGAACGCGACTACCTGCGCCGGTTGCTCGACCAGTTCTGAGCCTG
>JAUXPG010000095.1 GCA_030683915.1 Gemmobacter sp. | reverse complement strand
ACAACCTGAAGTTCAACGTCGAACTGATCGCCCCGATCGCCATGGAAGAAAAACTGCGCTTCGCCATCCGCGAAGGCGGCCGCACCGTCGGCGCCGGCGTCGTGTCGAAGATCATCGCCTGAGCAAGCCGTTTTCCCCTTTCCAAGGGGGAGCACAACTTGTAAGGACCCGCGACGCGCCCTCAGGTGGGGGCGCGTCGCAGACCATCAACAATGTGAACCTATGGGGTGGCGCGTGCTGCCTTACGTTCCGAAGGAAGAGCAATGCAAGGTCAGACCATTCGCATCCGCCTCAAGGCCTTCGATTACCGTGTGCTGGATGCCAGCACCGCGGAAATCGTTTCGACGGCCAAGCGGACCGGCGCCCAGGTGCGCGGACCCATTCCGCTGCCCAACAAGATCGAAAAATTCACGGTGCTGCGTGGCCCGCACATCGACAAGAAGTCGCGCGACCAGTGGGAAATCCGCACCCACAAGCGCCTTCTCGACATCGTGGATCCGACCCCGCAGACGGTGGACGCGCTCATGAAGCTCGACCTCGCCGCCGGCGTGGATGTCGAGATCAAGGTTTAAGGGGGCAAACCGATGCGCTCTGGTGTGATCGCGAAGAAGCTGGGGATGACCCGGCTGTTCCTCGAGGACGGGAAGCAGGTTCCCGTGACCGTCCTCCAACTTGACAATCTGCAGGTGGTGGCGCAGCGCACCCCGGAGCGCGACGGATATTCCGCCGTGCAGCTGGGCGCGGGCAATGCCAAGGCCAAGCGGACCCCTGCGCCGATGCGCGGGCATTTCGCCAAGGCCAACGTGGCGCCCAAGCGCAAGCTGGCCGAATTCCGCGTGTCGCCGGACAACCTGATCGAAGTGGGCGCCGAGATTTCGGCGGAGCACTATCTGGCAGGCCAGTTCGTTGACATCGCCGGTATCTCGCTGGGCAAGGGTTTCCAGGGTGCGATGAAGCGGCACAACTTCGGCGGCCTCCGGGCTTCGCACGGGGTGTCGGTGTCGCACCGTTCGCACGGTTCCACGGGCCAGTGCCAGGACCCCGGCAAGGTGTTCAAGGGCAAGAAGATGGCCGGCCATATGGGCGCCGTCCGCGTCACCACGCAGAACCTGCAAGTGGTGCGTACGGATGCCGACCGCGGCCTGATCATGGTGAAGGGCGCTGTTCCCGGGTCGCGTGGCGGCTGGGTCACCGTCAAGGACGCCGTCAAGAAGCCCGCTCATCCGGAAGCGCCGAAGCCGGCCGCTGTCCGGGTTGCGGCTGCTCCGGCTGCCGAAGTGGCAGTCGAAGGGGGTGAAGCATGAAACTCGATGTGATCAGGCTTGACGGCGGCAAGGCCGGCGAAATCGATCTGGACGAGGCGCTGTTCGGTCTTGAACCGCGCGCCGACATCCTGCACCGCGTGGTGCGCTGGCAGCGCGCCAAGGCGCAGGCTGGCACGCACTCGACGCTGGGCAAGTCAGACGTCAGCTATTCGACCAAGAAGATCTATCGCCAGAAGGGCACCGGCGGCGCACGCCACGGGTCCCGCAAGGCGCCGATCTTCCGCAAGGGTGGCGTCTACAAGGGCCCGCAGCCCCGCAGCCACGCCCATGATCTGACCAAGAAGTTCCGTGCCCTCGGCCTGCGCCATGCGCTGTCGGCCAAGGCGAAGGCGGGCGAACTGGTCGTGCTGGAATCGGCTGATATCGCCGAAGCCAAGACTGGCGTGTTGGCCAAGGCCGCGGCGAACCTCGGCTGGAAGCGCGTGCTGATCATCGACGCCGACGTCAACGCGAACTTCGCGATGGCCGCCCGCAATATCGAAGGCATCGACGTGCTGCCCGGCATCGGTGCCAATGTCTATGACATCCTCAAGCGTGACACGCTCGTGCTCACCAAAGCGGGTGTCGCTGCCCTGGAGGCTCGTCTGAAATGAGCGCGAAGCCCGAACAGTATGATGTGATCCGCCGCCCGGTGATCACGGAAAAAGCCACCATGGCGTCCGAGCACGGCGCGGTGGTGTTTGAAGTGGCGATTTCGTCGACCAAGCCGGAAATCAAGTCGGCGGTCGAGGCCATCTTCGGCGTCAAGGTGAAGGCGGTGAACACCACCATCACCAAAGGCAAGACCAAGCGTTTCCGCGGCCGCCCCGGCGTTCGTTCCGACGTGAAGAAAGCCTATGTGACGCTCGAGGAAGGAAACACCATCGACGTCTCCACGGGCCTTTGATAGAAGGCCAACGAATCTCGCGGCCCCGGGTTTCCGGGGCCGTGTGTTTTGTCCGGCACGTGCCGGATGTACAGACGGGCACCTTCGGGGCCCTACACATCGGGCGCTCGCGCCCTCAACAGACGGAAGACAGAAACCATGGCACTCAAGTCGTACAAACCGACGACGCCTGGCCAGCGCGGGCTGGTGCTGATCGACCGTTCTGAGCTTTGGAAAGGCCGTCCGGTCAAAGCCCTCGTCGAGGGTTTGACCAAGAACGGTGGCCGGAACAACCTCGGACGGATCACGATGCGCCACCAAGGCGGCGGCGCCAAGCGTCTCTACCGCATCGTGGACTTCAAGCGGCGGAAATTCGACATCTCGGCTGTTGTCGAGCGCATCGAATACGACCCCAACCGTACCGCGTTCATCGCCCTTCTGAAGTATGAAGACGGCGAACTGGCCTACATCATTGCCCCCCAGCGTCTGGCTGTGGGCGACAAGGTGATCGCTGGCGCCAAGGTTGACGTGAAGCCGGGCAACGCGATGCCGTTCTCGGGCATGCCGATCGGCACGATTGTGCACAACGTCGAAATGAAGCCGGGCAAGGGCGGCCAGATCGCCCGCGCGGCGGGCACCTATGCCCAGTTCGTCGGCCGTGACGGTGGCTATGCGCAGATCCGGCTGTCGTCGGGTGAACTGCGGATGGTGCGTCAGGAGTGCATGGCGACCATCGGTGCCGTGTCGAACCCCGACAACAGCAACCAGAACCTCGGCAAGGCCGGGCGTCGCCGCCACATGGGCATCCGCCCGACGGTGCGCGGTGTCGCGATGAACCCGATCGACCACCCGCACGGCGGCGGCGAAGGCCGTACCAGCGGTGGCCGTCACCCGGTCACCCCGTGGGGCAAAGGCACCAAGGGGAACAAGACCCGCAAGAACAAGGCGACGGACAAGTACATCGTCCGCTCGCGGCACGCCAAGAAGGGGCGCTGATCCATGGCACGTTCTCTCTGGAAAGGCCCTTTTGTTGACGCCTACGTCCTCAAGAAGGCCGAAAAATCCCGCGAGTCGGGTCGGAGCGAGATCATCAAGATCTGGTCCCGCCGGTCCACCATCCTGCCGCAGTTCGTGGGGCTGACCTTTGCCGTCTACAACGGCAAAAAGCATATCCCGGTCGCCGTGACCGAGGAAATGATCGGCCAGAAGTTCGGTGAATATTCGCCGACGCGCACCTACTACGGCCACGCCGCCGACAAGAAAGCCAAGAGGAAGTAAGCCATGGGTATGGAGAAAAATCCGCGCCGCGTGGCGGACAACGAGGCGCAAGCCATCGCACGCATGCTCAAGACGAGCCCTCAGAAGCTGAACCTTGTCGCCGCCATGATCCGTGGCAAGAAGGTCGACAAGGCCTTGGCCGACCTGACCTTCTCGAAGAAGCGCATTGCCGGTGACGTGAAGAAGTGCCTTCAGTCGGCCATCGCGAACGCCGAGAACAATCACGGGCTGGACGTGGACGAGCTGGTCGTCGCCGAAGCCTATGTCGGCAAGGACATCACCCTGAAGCGCGGTCGCCCGCGTGCCCGTGGCCGGTTCGGCAAGATCATGAAGCCGTTCGCCGAGATCACGATCAAGGTGCGTCAGAAAGGGGAGACTGCGTAATGGGACAGAAGGTCAACCCCATCGGGATGCGTCTTCAGGTCAACCGCACCTGGGACAGCCGCTGGTATGCCGATTCGAAAGATTACGGCAACCTGCTTCTGGAAGACCTGCGCATGCGCGAGTTCATCCATGAAGAAGTGAAGCAGGCCGGCGTCAGCCGTGTGATCATCGAGCGTCCGCACAAGAAGTGCCGCGTGACGATCCACACCGCGCGCCCCGGCGTGATCATCGGCAAGAAAGGCGCAGACATCGAAGGTCTGCGCAAGAAGCTGGCGAACTTCACCAAGTCGGAACTGCACCTGAACATCGTCGAAGTCCGCAAGCCGGAAGTCGATGCGATGTTGGTGGCCGAATCGATCGCTCAGCAGATGGAGCGGCGCGTGTCGTTCCGTCGTGCGATGAAGCGGGCCGTTCAGAACGCGATGCGTCTGGGCGCCCTCGGCATCCGGGTGAACGTTGCCGGCCGTCTGGGTGGCGCGGAAATCGCGCGGACCGAATGGTACCGCGAAGGCCGCGTGCCGCTGCACACGCTGCGCGCCGACATCGACTATGCACTGGCCGAAGCCACGACCCCTTACGGGATCATCGGGGTGAAGGTCTGGATCTTCAAGGGCGAGATCATGGAACATGATCCGCAGGCCCGTGACCGTCGCGCCGCAGAAGGCAACGACGCCCCGGGGCCGCGCCCGCGCCGCGACCGCGAACGCGCCTGAGGGGAGTAGGGACAAATGCTGCAACCGAAACGGACTAAGTTCCGCAAACAGCACAAGGGCCGCATCCATGGCGAAGCCAAGGGCGGATTCCTGTTGAACTTCGGGTCCTTCGCCCTCAAGGCGACGGAACCTGAGCGGGTCACCGCCCGCCAGATCGAAGCGGCCCGCCGCGCGATCACCCGCCACATGAAACGTCAGGGCCGCGTCTGGATCCGGGTGTTCCCGGATGTTCCGGTCTCGTCCAAGCCGACCGAAGTGCGGATGGGTAAGGGCAAGGGCTCGGTCGACTACTGGGCGTGCAAGGTGAAACCGGGCCGCATCATGTTCGAGATCGACGGCGTGTCCGAGGTCATCGCGCGTGAAGCCCTGCGTCTGGGCGCCATGAAACTTCCGGTCACCACCCGCGTCGTGGCCAAGGAAGACTGGTAAATCTGGGGCAACCCGTAGAGCCAAAAATGCCTCTGTCGGGAAACCGACAGGGGCTTTTTGTTTCATGCGGATCGTGAAGTAATGTCATAGGGACAACAAGTTTCTGGGTGGTTTCAGGCTCACGATGTCCGGGA
Source organism: Gemmobacter sp. (assembly GCA_030683915.1). Taxonomy (GTDB): domain Bacteria; phylum Pseudomonadota; class Alphaproteobacteria; order Rhodobacterales; family Rhodobacteraceae; genus Wagnerdoeblera. Next base: position 8,933 of record JAUXPG010000095.1, on the reverse strand, counting down.
GTAGATGATGTTCGATACAGATAGGGCGGTCACAGTGCTTTGCGATGCAACGTCAGCAATGCGTGCAACTGAGTTGTTCATTGGCAGCGAGAAAGATAATTGGCCAGCTCTGCGGATAGTGCCCATGACAGCATTCGAGGCTGGATTACAAGTTGAAGGACTGGTTAAGGGACTCGTAGAGCGCGACAAGCAGGGTATCGGATCAGGGAGTTTAAGCGGCAGCGAAGTAGAAGCGGTTCTTTGGTCAGCGAACGAACTAATTGCCCACTTTTTGGCGCTTAAGCATTTTTTGTCTCGGGTTGGGGCAAGTGATGTGGCGCAGATTATTGCTCGAAATGACCTGGCCACTGCGGACCTTCGCAGCCTGACGCTGCTGCTTGGCCGGTAGATTGGAACTTCCTTCTTGCCCTTGCCGCGCATCCCTCCTATACGGGCGCATCCTGCGATTCCGGGCGACCGGACTCGTGGGTTTGTCATTGATCCACCAGGCTCAAGGTCACCCTGAGATAACCGCAGGGGCCCTCTGGTGAATGTGAAAAAGGAATCGGCGCATGAACGCCAAGGAACTCCGGGACAAAACGCCCGACCAGCTGCGCGACCAGCTGACCGCCCTGAAGAAGGAGGCGTTCAACCTGCGCTTCCGTCAGGCCACCAACCAGCTTGAAAACACCGCCCGCATGAACGCCGTCCGCAAGGACGTGGCGCGCATCAAGACGGTTCTGAACCAGATGGCCGCGCAAGCGGCCGCGAACTGAGGTAGACACAGATGCCCCGTCGTATCCTGCAAGGCACCGTCACCTCGGACAAGAATGACCAGACGATCACCGTTCTGGTGGAGCGGCGCTTCAAGCACCCGCTGCTGCAAAAGACCGTGCGCAAGTCGAAGAAATACCGCGCGCATGACCCGTTGAACCAGTTCAAGGCCGGGGATTCCGTCCGCATCGTCGAATGCGCGCCGATTTCCAAGACCAAGCGCTGGCACGTGGTGACCGAGGCAACCGCCTGATCGCCGCACGACCATATTCGAAACCCTGGGGCCGCCGACTGCATGACGGTCCCCAAAGGTCGGGAGACAACCAATGATCCAGATGCAGACCAATCTGGATGTCGCTGACAACTCCGGCGCTCGCCGGGTGCAGTGCATCAAGGTTCTGGGCGGTTCGCACCGCCGCTACGCATCCGTGGGCGACATCATCGTGGTGTCGGTCAAGGAGGCGATTCCGAAAGGTCGCGTGAAGAAAGGTGACGTCCGCAAGGCCGTCGTCGTTCGCACCGCCAAGGAAGTCCGCCGTGAAGACGGTACCGCAATCCGTTTCGACCGCAATGCCGCCGTCATCCTGAACAACCAGGGCGAACCGGTCGGCACCCGTATCTTTGGGCCGGTCGTTCGTGAACTGCGGGCCAAGAACTTCATGAAGATCATCAGCCTTGCACCGGAGGTGCTGTGATGGCCGCAAAACTCCGCAAGGGTGACACCGTCGTCGTGCTGACCGGCAAGGACAAGGGCAAGCAGGGGGAAATCACCTCGGTTGCGCCCAAGGACAACAAAGCCGTGGTCGAAGGCGTGAACGTCGCGATCCGCCACACCAAGCAAAGCGCCACCAGCCAGGGCGGCCGGGTTCCGAAGGCAATGCCGATCGACCTGTCGAACCTGTCGCTGCTGGACAAGAACGGCAAGGCGACCCGCGTCGGCTTCCGCTTCGAGGACGGCAAGAAGGTCCGCTTTGCGAAATCCACCGGGGAGGCGATCTGATGTTGGACGCTACCGCCTACACCCCGCGCCTGAAGGCCGAATTCAACGGCCGCATCAAGGCCGCGATGACCGAAGAGTTCGGGTACAAGAACCCGATGCAGATGCCCAAGCTCGACAAGATCGTGCTGAACATGGGCGTCGGCGAAGCGGTCAAGGACACCAAGAAGGTCAAGCAGGCCGCCGAGGAACTGACCCGCATCGCTGGCCAGAAGGCCGTGATCACCCACGCCAAGAAGTCGATCGCCGGCTTCCGCGTGCGTGAAAAGATGCCGCTGGGCTGCAAGGTCACGCTGCGTGGCGACCGGATGTACGAATTCCTGGACCGCCTGATCAACGTGGCATTGCCCCGCGTCCGCGACTTCCGCGGCGTCAAGGGCAGCTCGTTTGACGGTCGTGGCAACTATGCGATGGGCCTGAAGGAACACATCGTGTTCCCCGAAATCGACTTCGACAAGGTCGACGAGATTCTCGGCATGGACATCATCATCTGCACCACCGCGAAGACCGACGCGGAAGCCAAGGCGCTGTTGAAGCAATTCAACATGCCCTTCGTCGCTTGATCGCGGGAGGATAGGACACATGGCTAAAGTATCTATGGTCGAACGCGAGAAGAAGCGCGCGAAGCTGGTCAAGCAGTACGCGCCCAAACGCCTCGCACTCAAGACGATTGTCTCCGATCAGTCGAAACCGATGGAAGAGCGCTTTCGCGCCAGCATGAAGCTGGCCGGACTGCCGCGCAACTCGTCGGCGACCCGGTTGCACAACCGTTGCCAACTGACGGGACGCCCGCACGCGTTCTATCGCAAACTCAAACTGTCGCGGATCATGCTGCGTGAACTGGCCTCGTTCGGCCAGATCCCGGGCATGGTGAAGTCGAGCTGGTAAGGAGATCGGACAATGTCGATGAACGATCCGCTCGGCGATATGCTGACCCGCATCCGTAACGCGCAGATGCGCGGCAAGTCCACCGTGAACACGCCGGCTTCCAAGCTGCGTGCCTGGGTGCTCGACGTGCTGTCTGCCGAAGGCTACATCCGCGGCTACGAGCGTACCACGGATACCAATGGTATGCCCGCGCTGGAAATCAGCCTGAAGTACTACGAAGGCACCCCTGTGATCCGCGAGATCAAGCGGGTGTCCAAGCCCGGTCGTCGCGTCTACATGGGCGTCAAGGAAATCCCGTCGGTCCGCAACGGCCTGGGCGTTTCCATCGTCTCGACGCCGAAAGGCGTGATGTCGGATGCAAATGCACGCGCTGCCAATGTTGGCGGCGAAGTGCTTTGCACCGTGTTCTGAGGAGGGTGGGATGTCTCGTATTGGCAAGAAACCGGTCGAGCTGCCCACGGGGGTTTCGGCCTCCATGTCCGGCCAGACCATCGAAGTGAAGGGGCCCAAGGGCATCCGCAGCTTCACCGCGCCCGACGACGTGACGCTGACCATCGACGGCACCGCCGTCAAGGTCACGCCGCGCGGCAGTTCGAAGCGCGCCCGCTCCATGTGGGGCATGTCGCGCTCCATGGTGGCGAACCTGGTGACTGGCGTCACCACCGGCTTCAAGTCGGAACTGGAAATCCAGGGGGTTGGTTACCGTGCCGCGATGCAGGGTAACGCGCTGAAACTGTCGCTGGGTTATAGCCACGAAGTGGTGTTCACCCCGCCGGAAGGCGTCACTGTCGCTTCGCCCAAGCAGACGGAAATCGTTGTGGAAGGGATCGACCAGCAGAAGGTCGGCCAAACCGCCGCGAACATCCGTGAGTGGAAGAAGCCCGAGCCCTACAAGGGCAAAGGTATCCGCTATAAGGGCGAGTTCATCTTCCGCAAGGAAGGCAAGAAGAAGTAAGGGGCGCAATCATGGCGAACACGAAACGAGAGCTGTTCATCAAGCGCCGCCTGCGCGTGCGGAACAAGCTGCGGAAAATGTCTGACGGGCGCCTGCGCCTGTCGGTTCACCGGTCCAACAAGAACATCAGTGCCCAGCTGATCGACGACGTGCGCGGCGTGACCGTTGCAGCCGCCTCGACGCTGGAAAAAGATCTGGGGTTCTTGGGCAAAAACAACATCGAGGCCGCCAGCAAGGTGGGCGCGGTGATTGCCGAGCGGGCCAAGGCGGCCGGGGTTGAAGAATGCTACTTCGACCGGGGCGGTTTCCTCTTTCACGGGAAGGTCAAGGCGCTTGCCGATGCCGCCCGTGAAGGCGGCCTGAAGTTCTGAGGAGACGGACATGGCAGAAAGAGAAAACCGCCGGGAAGGCCGCCGCGACGATCGTCGCGAGAGCCGCGAAGAAACCCCGGAATTCGCCGACCGTCTGGTGGCGATCAACCGCGTCTCCAAGACCGTGAAGGGGGGCAAGCGTTTCGGCTTTGCCGCTCTGGTCGTGGTGGGTGACCAGCGCGGTCGCGTCGGCTTCGGCAAGGGCAAGGCGAAAGAAGTGCCCGAGGCGATCCGCAAGGCGACCGAGCAGGCCAAACGCAGCCTGATCCGTGTGGCACTGCGCGATGGCCGCACGCTGCACCACGACATCGAAGGCCGCCACGGTGCGGGCAAGGTCGTGATGCGCGCCGCCGTTCCGGGGACTGGCATCATCGCCGGTGGTCCGATGCGCGCGGTGTTCGAGATGCTGGGCGTGCAGGACGTGGTGGCGAAATCCATCGGCTCGCAGAACCCCTACAACATGATCCGCGCGACCATCGACGGTCTGAAGCTGGAATCGTCCCCCCGTATGGTCGCGGCGCGCCGTGGCAAGAAGGTGGCCGAAATCCTGCGCAAGCCCGAAGCTGAAGCCGTCGCGGTCGAAGCCTGAGGAGAAGCGCGATGACGAAGAAAACCATCGTCGTGCAGCAGGTGGCTTCCGCCGCCCGCCGCCCCGCGATCCAGACCGCGACCCTCAAGGGTTTGGGCCTGAACAAGATGCGCCGCACCCGCGAACTGGAGGATACTCCGGCGGTTCGTGGCATGGTCAACAAGATCTCGCATCTTGTGAAGATCATTGAAGAGCGCGGCTGAGGGTCAGTCTGACCTGTTGATGTGAACTGCGCGCCCCGGCCTGTTGGTCGGGGCGTTGCCATTCGGCGGCCTTGTCCGCCCCGAGAGGAGCCAAGAATGGACCTGCTGGACCAGAAAGCCGAAACCGAGGCCGTGTTCCGCGAGATGGCAGCCGCCGGGCCGCTGCCCGAACGCGCCGGCGTGGATTTTCAGTTCTCGCCCGAGTCGGACGATGCCGACTGGGACGCGCTGACCGAAGCCGCCGAGGCGCTTGGCCTCGAAGTGGCGTGGTATCAGGGCGATGACGAAGACGACACCTGGGTCGAGATCACCGTGGAAGACAGCCCCGTGACACTCGCCGAGATTTGGGCCCATGAGGAGCGGCTGACCCTGCTGGCGGCCATCCACGGCTTTGCTCCGCAGGGCTGGGGCCTGTTCGTGCCGACCCAGGACTAAGACCGCCCCGAGCGCCTGCGATGCGCTTGCATGCTGCCCGGCATCGGTGTATGCGCCGCGGGTGGCTTTGCTGCCACCAGAATCACGATATGCCGTGTTTGCCCCATCCGTCGCAGGCGGGGCAGTTCCGGCCAAGGAGAGTGCGACATGAAACTGAACGAACTGCGCGACAACGCCGGTGCGGCGAAGAAGCAAAAGCGCGTTGCGCGCGGCCCGGGTTCGGGCAAGGGCAAGACCGCTGGACGCGGGATCAAGGGCCAGAAGTCACGTTCGGGCGTGGCCCTGGGTGGCTACGAAGGCGGCCAGATGCCGCTGTACCGCCGTCTGCCCAAGCGCGGCTTTAACAAGCCGAACCGCAAGGAATGGGCGGTTGTCAACCTCGGCCTGATCCAGAAGTTCGTTGATGCCGGCAAGCTGGCCGTTGACGTGGAGATCACCGAAGACGTGCTGGTGGCCTCGGGTCTGACCAGCCACAAGCGCGACGGTATCCGCATCCTCGGCAAGGGCGAGATCACCTCGGCCATCACGCTGCTGGTTGCCGGCGCGTCGAAATCGGCGGTTGAGGCCGTTGAAAAGGCCGGTGGCAAGATCACGCTGACGGCACAGGCTGCGGCGGCTGCTGAATAAGGTTGCAGGCGGGGCTTGCCCCGCTTACATCTGCCCCAGTTTTCCCGCGCCGCCGACCGGAAGACGGTCCGGCGGCGCAGTCATGAAAGAGACCGGACATGGCATCTGCTGCAGAGCAAATGGCGGCGAACCTCAGCTGGGCCAGCCTCGCCAAGGCGACCGACCTGCGCCAGCGCATCTTCTTCACCATCGGGCTGCTGATCGTATACCGCATCGGCACCTACATCCCGGTGCCGGGCATCGACGCGATCGCCCTGAAGGAGTTCATGGACGAGGCGGCAGCCGGCATCGGCGGCATGCTCAACATGTTCACCGGCGGCGCGATTTCCCGCATGGGGATCTTCGCACTTGGCATCATGCCCTACATCTCGGCCTCGATCATCGTGCAGTTGCTGGGCTCGATGGTGCCCAGCCTGATGGCGTTGAAGAAGGAAGGCGAGGCCGGGCGCAAGAAGCTGAACCAATACACCCGCTTTGGCACCGTCGCGCTGGCCTTCTTTCAGGCCTGGGGCATCGCGGTCAGCCTTGAGGCCGGCGAATTGGCGCATGACCCTGGCATGTTCTTCCGGGCGGCGGTCGTCATCACATTGGTGGGCGGCACGATGTTCCTGATGTGGCTGGGGGAGCAGATCACCCAGCGCGGCATCGGCAACGGTATCTCGTTGATCATCTTTGTCGGCATCGTGGCCGAAATTCCTTCGGCACTGGCCCAGTTCTTCAGTCAGGGGCGGTCGGGTGCGATTTCCCCGGCGGTGATCATCGGTGTGATCGTGATGGTCGTGGTCGTGATCGCCTTTGTCGTGTTCATGGAACGCGCCTTGCGCAAGATCCACATTCAGTATCCCCGGCGTCAGGTCGGAATGAAAGTGTATGACGGCGGCTCCAGCCATCTGCCGATCAAGGTCAACCCCGCCGGCGTGATCCCTGCGATCTTTGCGTCTTCGTTGTTGCTGCTGCCGGTGACGGTCTCGACCTTCTCGGGCAACCAGACCGGGCCGATCATGTCGACGCTGATGGCGTATTTCGGGCCGGGGCAGCCGCTGTATCTCCTGTTCTTTGCCGCGATGATCGTGTTCTTCAGCTACTTCTACACTGCCAACGTTGCGTTCAAGACCGAGGATGTGGCCGATAACCTGAAGAACCAGACCGGCTTTGTGCCGGGCATCCGCCCCGGCAAAAAGACCGAGGAATACCTGGATTATGTGGTCAACCGCGTGTTGGTGCTGGGGTCGGCCTATCTGGTGGCGGTGTGTCTGTTGCCCGAAGTGCTGCGCAACGAACTGGCGGTCCCGTTCTACTTCGGCGGCACTTCGGTGCTGATCGTGGTGTCGGTGACGATGGATACGATCAATCAGGTGCAAAGCCATCTGCTGGCCCACCAGTATGAAGGGCTGATCGAAAAGAGCCGCCTGACGGGCAAGAAGCGCCCCGCCCGCGCCCCCGCCCGCCGCTGAGGACACTGCATGCCGAACATCATCCTTCTGGGTCCGCCGGGTGCGGGCAAGGGAACGCAGGCCAAACGTCTGGAGGACGGCCGGGGCATGGTGCAGTTGTCCACCGGCGACATGCTCCGCGCGGCCAAGACCAGCGGCACAGAAATGGGCAAGCGGGTCGCGGCCGTGATGGACCGGGGCGAGCTGGTGACGGACGAGATTGTCATCGGCCTGATCGAGGAAAAGCTGACCGGCGCCGTGGGGGGCGGGTTCATTTTTGACGGGTTCCCACGCACGCTGGCGCAGGCTGATGCGCTGGAGGCGCTGATGGCCAAGGTGGGGCAGCACTTGGACGCCGTGGTTGAGATGCAGGTCGATGATACGGCGCTTGTGGCCCGCATCACCGGGCGCTTCACCTGCGGCGGATGCGGGGCGGTCTATCACGACGTCACGCGTCCGACCAAGGTTGCTGGCACCTGCGATGTCTGCGGCAGCCACAACATGGTGCGGCGGGCCGACGACAACGAAGAAAGCCTGCGTACGCGGTTGATGGAATACTACAAGAAGACCAGCCCACTGATCGGATACTATCACGCCAAGGGTAAACTCGTCGGCGTTGATGGACTGGCCGAGGTGGATGCCGTGTCGGCGGCCATTGCGAAAGTTCTTGACAAGACCTGAGTCGCCTTGACGCCAACGGCAAAAGGCCATAGGGAACGGCGTCCCGCAAGGGAATCGACGCAAGGGGTTTTCCTGTGCGCGATGCAACATCCGAGACGATGCAATAGCCTGCTGGCATGCGGCCCGCAGGTTTGCGTTGTGAAAAAAGGTTCTGGGATCACGGAACCGCAACGAAAGGAAGCTACGCGTGGCACGTATTGCTGGCGTCAACATCCCTACTGCAAAGCGCGTTCCGATTGCGCTGCAGTACATCCACGGCATCGGAGCCCATGTGGCCGAACAGATCTGCGAGGCGGTCGGCATCGACCGTGCGCGCCGGGTCAACGAACTGTCGGATGCCGAAGTGCTCGCTATCCGCGAACACATCGATGCGAATTTCACGGTCGAAGGCGACCTGCGTCGCGAAGTTTCGACCAACATCAAGCGTCTGATGGACCTTGGTTGCTATCGTGGCCTGCGTCACCGCAAGAACCTGCCGGTTCGCGGCCAGCGCACCCACACCAACGCCCGCACCCGCAAAGGCCCCGCAAAGGCCATTGCCGGCAAGAAGAAGTAAGGGGAGCGGACGCAAATGGCACGCGATACCAAATCGGCCGCCCGCGGCGGCAAGAAAAAAGAACGCAAGAACATCGCCTCGGGCGTTGCTCATGTGAACTCGTCCTTCAACAACACCAAGATCCTGATCTCGGATGTGCAGGGCAACGCGATCTCGTGGTCGTCGGCTGGCACCATGGGCTTCAAGGGGTCGCGTAAATCGACCCCCTACGCTGCCCAGATGGCCGCGGAAGATGCAGCCCGCAAGGCGCAGGAGCACGGCGTGAAGACCATCGAAGTCGAAGTGCAGGGTCCGGGTTCGGGCCGCGAATCGGCGCTGCGCGCGCTGGCTGCGGTGGGTCTGAACATCACCTCGATCCGAGATGTTACCCCGATTGCGCACAACGGTTGCCGCCCGCCCAAACGGCGCCGCGTCTGACGTTCGCCAAAACTTTCCGGGCCGTGCC
>JAUXPG010000079.1 GCA_030683915.1 Gemmobacter sp. | reverse complement strand
CGGCACCGAGGGGGTGAAGGCAAAGTTCAGGCTTTGGGACAGACCCAGATTATCGAAATATTCCATCGCCAGTTCCTCCACCTTGCCGGTGGCGCCTGCGACGGTGCTGGTGGCCGGAAGGTTCAGGCTGATCGCCATCGCGGTTGTGGGATTCGAGGCGAACTGGTTGGCGCCAAGCTGAACGGGCCGCAAACCGGCGATCGTGTCGCGTGTCTGCACCGGAAAGCTGCCATCAGGCAGCGCAGGCCAGCCCAGCAGGACTTGCCCGGCGGGAGTGCGCAACACCCCGTTGCTGTCAGGGCGGAAGGACCCGGTGGTGACCAGCGTCATCTTGCTGACGGTTCCATCAGCGGTCACAGAATCCAACGCCGCCACCGGCAGAAACCCATGGCCAGCGACCGACAAGTCGGTGCCGTTTCCAGTGCGCACCAAGGGGCCGCGTTCATCGATCAGCCGCAGGTTCGACGTGCGGACCCCGCCTGCGCTGAACCTGTTGAAGTCGGTGCCGTCGATCACCATGGAATGGAATTCCACGGCGCTGCGTTTGTACCCATAGGTGGCAGAGTTGGCGATATTGTCGGAAATCGTCGCGAGCCGGGCGGCATTGGCATTCAGCCCGGACACCCCGGCATTCAGCGAAGAGGAAATCGTCATCTGGTCGCGCCTTTCTGCTGCTGCGATTCCTGTCGGATCGCAAGCAGCATGCGGGCGCGGGCTTAATTTCCGCCTAACGCGATTCGGTGGGTCAGCGGTGGTTTCGCAGCAGCACAAACTCCAGCCGGTTGTTGCGGTCTGCCATCGGGTCGGACACTGCCGGTTTGCGGTCGGCGAACCCGGTGATCCGATGTATCCGCGCCGGAATGGTGCCCGCCTGTTCCAGAAGGTTGCGCGCCGACTGGGCACGCTGCGCCGACAGGTCCCATACCGGATTGTCAATGAGGGTGATGGGATAGGTCTTGACGAACCCCTGTACCGCCACGCGGTTTTCGGCCAGGGCGAAGACCTCAGACACCACGACCGACAGATCGCGCAAGACCTGGCGGGGTTCGGCGGTCCCTTCGTCGAACAGGGCCGAATCCGGCAAGTCGAACACTTCGACAACCAGCCCTTCGTCGGTAAGCCGGGTGACGACATGGCGCAGCAGACGCTCCATCGTCATGCTTTCACCGCCCACGGCCTTCAGCGCGGCGTCAAGTTCCTCCATCGCCTTCTGTTCGGTCGCCGCGTCGTCTTCGCCGGTGACGCCCATCGCCTGACGCTCGTCTGTCGGGCGCATTGCGCTGGCACCTGTGCCGGACTGGGCCAGCACCTCCTCCGAGAACAAGCTGCTGCCGCCGAAAGCGCCATCGCCGCCGCCCGAAACCCGGTTCACCGGAACGGTCGGGTTGAAGTAATCTGCAATTCCCTTGCGCTGTTTTTCCGTTGTCGCATTCAGCAGCCACATCAGCAGGAAAAAGGCCATCATTGCGGTCACGAAGTCGGCATAGGCCACCTTCCACGCCCCACCGTGGTGCCCGCCATCGCCCGATACCTTTTTCCGTTTGATGATGACTGGCGCGGCATTACCCTGCCCTGCCATTCCCATCACCCTTGTCACACACCCGGCACCAGATGTACCCGAGCAGCGTTAGGGGTGTCTTAACAGGTTCAATCTTATCGGGTTTCCCGCAGGCGCGCCGTGATGATCCCCAGCGCCTGCCCAACCACCGTCTCGATGTCGAGGGTAGAGGTATCCAGCACCACGGCGTCGGCGGCAGCTGCAAGCGGCGCGTCCGCCCGCCCCATGTCGCGTGCATCCCGCTCTCGCACTTCAGCCAGAACGCGGGCTTCGTCGCCGCCGACTTCCAGCCACCGGCGATGCGCCCGCACCTCTGGCGTCGCGGTCACAAACAGCTTCACCTCAGCCTCGGGGCAGATCACGGTGCCGATGTCGCGCCCGTCCAGCACGGCGCCCCCCTCGCGGCGGGCAAAGTTGCGCTGGAACTGAACCAACGCCGCGCGCACGCCGGGCAGTGCCGCAACCTTGCTGGCCGCCTGTCCGGCTTCGAGCGTGCGCAGGTGATCGCCCGCCAGATCTGCCGGCTGCAAGGCCAGGGCCGCCGCCTCGGGCTCGGCGCCGCCGGCGACCTTGGCGCCGACGGCCCGATACAGCAACCCGGTGTCCAGATGCGCAAACCCGAAGCGTTCGGCCACCGCGCGCGACAATGTGCCCTTGCCGGCTGCCGCCGGACCATCGATTGCCACGGTAAAGATCATGCGCGCCTCCTTCGGACGCCCCGCCATAAACAGCGGGGCCACCGGCGTAAACCCCGATGGCCCCCGTCTGCGGCTGTGCCGACCACCACCGATGCGGGCGGCGGAGTGCCGTCAGTGCCCGAGGATCTGGCTCAGGAACAGCTTGGTGCGGTCGGATTGCGGGTTGCGGAAGAATTCGCGCGGCTCGTTCTGCTCCACGATCTGGCCCTGATCCATGAAGATCACCCGGTTCGCCACGGCTTGGGCAAAGCCCATCTCATGGGTGACGCAGATCATGGTCATGCCTTCCTCGGCAAGCTGGATCATGGTGTCCAGCACTTCCTTGATCATTTCGGGGTCAAGCGCACTGGTCGGTTCGTCGAACAGCATGATCCGCGGCTTCATGCACAACGACCGCGCGATTGCGACGCGCTGTTGCTGACCGCCCGACAACTGACCCGGATATTTCAGTGCCTGTTCAGGGATCTTGACCTTTTGCAGGAAGTGCATCGCAATTTCTTCGGCTTCCTTCTTCGGCACCTTGCGCACCCAGATCGGGGCCAGCGTGCAGTTTTCCAGAATCGTCAGATGCGGGAACAGGTTGAAGTGCTGAAACACCATCCCGACTTCGGAGCGCACCTTGTCGATGTTCTTGAGGTCGCTGGTCAGTTCAGTGCCATCCACGATGATCTGGCCCTGCTGGTGTTCCTCCAGCCGGTTGATACAACGGATCAGGGTCGATTTTCCCGAGCCCGAAGGCCCGCAGACCACAATGCGTTCGCCACGATGCACCGTCATGTCGATGTCCCGCAGCACGTGGAACTGGCCGTACCATTTGTTCATCTTGCCGATGTGGATGGCGACCTCGTTCGAGATCTTCATCTTGCTGCGGTCGATGTCCTTGTCGATTACAAGTTCGGACATGGTTGGTTTCCTTACCGATGGTCCGTCTTCAGCTTGCGCTCCAGATACATGGAATAGCGCGACATGCCGAAGCAGAAGATGAAGAAGCACAGGCCGATGAACACGAACAGTTCCCAGTAGATCCCGTTCCAGTTCGTGTCCGCCCGAATGGCGTTGGACAGGCCGATCGGGTCCAGAAGCCCGATGAAGACCACTAGGGTGGTATCCTTGAACAGCCCGATGAAGGTGTTGACGATGCCGGGGATGCTGATCTTGAGCGCCTGCGGCATGATGATCAGCCGCTGCGCCTTCCAGTAATCCAGCCCCAATGCGTCAGCCGCCTCGTATTGGCCACGCGGCAAGGCGGCCAGCCCGCCCCGGATCACCTCGGCCATATAGGCGGCGGCGAACAGAGTCACCATGATGATGACACGAAGGATGATGTCAAAGTTGGTGCCCGGCGGCAGGAAGTAATTCAGCAGCAACGACGCGGTAAACAGCAGGGTAATCAGCGGCACGCCGCGGATAAACTCGATGAAGCCGACGCAGACCACCTTGATCAGCGGCATGTCCGACTTGCGACCGAGCGCCAGCATGATGCCCAGCGGCAGCGACAGCGCAATGCCCGTTACCCCGATGATGATCGACAGCATGAACCCGCCGAAGTCGCGGCTGGCGACCTGTTGCAACGCAAGCGGCGCGACCGATTGCAGGACACCAGCCAAGGGAAGCGCAAGGAACACCCACCAGATCACCGCAGCTGCCACACCTGCGAGCATGGACAGAAGCGAGGACAGCGGGGCAAGTATACGGAACGCGCCATAGCCCGCGCCGAACCCGGCCAGCACCGCCACCGGCACCCAGAACGAACCGCCCCACAGGAGCCAGAACGCAATGGCCGGATACACCGCCGAAAACCACAGCAGTTTGCGCGGAACAGCGCTGAACAGGATCGGCGCCAGCGCCACCACCATCAGCACCATGGCCAGATTAGGCCGCCAGAACAGGTTAGACGGATAGAACCCGTACAGAAGCTGCGACCAGCGGTCGCGGATAACGCCAAAGCAGGCCCCGGTCGCACCGTCGAGGATCTGGCGGCATTCCGCCAGCGACCCCGCATACCAGACCGCATTGGTGAACCACGGCCCGATGTGCGAAATAATCCACCAGACCACCAGAATGGACACGATGGTGAGGATCGAATTGAGTGGCCCCGAGAACAGGTTCTCGCGCATCCACCGCACCACGCCGATCTGGCTGACGGGCGGCGCCTGCGGCGGCAGCATTTCCTTGCGCGTGAAGGTCAGGGTCATGTCACCGCTCCTTCAGTTTGACGCTGGAGTTGTACCAGTTCATCGCCATCGAGATCAGCAGGCTGATGGTCAGGTAGGTCAGCATCATCAACAGCATGCCTTCCAGTTCCCGCCCGGTCTGGTTGATTGTGATGCCGCCCAGCGTGGAGCGGATGTCCATATAGCCCACCGCGAGCGCCAGCGATGTGTTCTTGGTGATGTTCAGATACTGCGAGATCATCGGCGGAATGATGACCCGCAGCGCCTGCGGCAATACGACCAGCCGCGTGGTCAGCCCGGGGCGCAGACCCAACGCATAGGCCGCTTCGGTCTGGCCGCGCGAGATCGCCATGATGCCCGCACGCACGTTTTCCGCGATGAAGGCGCCGGTGTAGACAGTCAGCGCGAACCACAGCGCAATCAACGAGTTGCGCAGGTGCGTGCCGCCGACAAAGTTGAAGCCGCGCAGTTCCGGATAGCCCAGGTGCAGCCCAAGCGCGATTTTCAGGGCGACCAGCGGCACCACCCAGATCAGGATGGATTTCCACCACGTCACCGGCCGCACGCCGGTGGCATTCTGGACTGCGGTGGCATTGGCCAGCAGCCAGCGGTTGACGAAGAAACTTCCGAGCAGAACAGCAATGATCGCCAGAAGGTCAATCGAAATCAGGAAAATCCCGATATCCAGATTGCCGAGCGACCGGGTGAACAGCGGTTCGGGGATATAAATGCCCCGGTTCGTCACCGCCACCGTATCGAACAGCAGCATCGACGAGGTGGCATTCTCACCCCGGAAGGCATTCGGCGCCGGCATGGATTCGGTCATGATCGCAAAGATCAGCAGAATCCAGATCAGCAGGGGGATGTTGCGGAACGATTCC
>JAUXPG010000402.1 GCA_030683915.1 Gemmobacter sp. | reverse complement strand
TGTTTCCGGCACCGCAGCCTTGTGCCGTCGTCGCCCTATCTGCGCGGGTTTTCGGATGATTTCGTCATTCCGGTCAGCCGCTGGACCGAGATGCGGCAGGCCGAGATCGATGCCGTGCCCGGTCTGGTGACGCTGGTGGCCTCGCCCGATGCCGGGCCCTGTCTGGTCGAGGATGCAGCGCACCGATCGTTGTGGATTTTCAACCACTTCGAATACGACAGCGAGACGTTGAAGGGCGAATATGACCGGGACGTGGCGGCGGGAACGCCGATCAACGTGCCGCGGAATTATTACCCTGATGACGATCCCGCGAGGGCGCCGCTGAACCGCTGGCGCAGCCACGCGCACCTTCTATATGGCAACTGGATCAACGAGATCTATCAGACCACGTCCTATGACCTTTCCCAGATCGGCCGCTCTTAGCCTGTTCACCGCGCTTGCCGCCGCAGGGTGCAGCGTGCTGACGGACGGGCGGCTGGCCAGTCGCAAGGCCGAGGCCGAGGCGGCATTTCCGCCGACAGGCCGGTTGCTGGAGGTGGATGGCTTGCGCGTGCATGCCGACCAGCGGGGGGCCGGGGCGGATGTGGTGCTGATTCACGGCGCCAGCGGAAACACCCGCGATTTCACCTTTGCGCTGGCCGATCTTTTGGCGACCGAGTTCCGCGTCACCGCGTTCGACCGACCGGGGCTGGGGTGGAGCGACGATGCCGGGGATGCCGGGGTCAGCCCGTTTGAACAGGCGCGCATCCTGCGGGACGCTGCGGCGCAGATGGGCTTGCGCCGGCCGGTGGTGGTGGGGCACTCCTATGGCGGGGCGGTCGCTATGGCATGGGCGCTGCTGGACCCGGCCAGCACCGGGGCCGTGGTCAGCCTTGCCGGGGCCACGATGCCGTGGCGAGGTGGCCTTGGCCCGTGGTATTCGGTGACAGGGTCCGAGATTGGCGGCGTGACCGTGCTGCCGCTGGTATCTGCCTTCGCCTCGCCGGCCCGTGCCGAGCGCGCGATTGCGGGCATCTTTGCGCCCGATCCCGTGCCCCAAGGCTATGCCGCGCATATCGGCGCGGGGCTGACCTTGCGGGTGGAGACGATGCGGGTGAATGCGCGGCAGGTGGCACGGCTCAAGCCGTTTGTGGCGGCGATGGCCGGGGGGTATTCGCAGCTTGAGGTGCCGGTCGAGATTGTGCACGGCACCGCCGACACCATCGTGCCCGCGTCGGTGCATGCCGAACCGATGGCGCGGCTGCTGCCGCGCGCGCGCCTGACCCTGCTGGAAGGCGTGGGCCACATGCCGCATCATGCCGCGCCTGAGGCGACGGTGGCGGCGATCCGGCGGGCGGTGCAGGCGGCGCGCTAAGCCTTGCAGATTGCAATTTTCAGAATTGCAGGATGCAAAGCCGGGGCGTTGCAGAACGCGAAAACCTAGCGCCGTTTGCGCCAGACCAGCGTCGCCAGCCCCGCCGCGATGGCCGCTGTGGCGACAAAACCGCCAAGGTTGGCCAAGACTTCGCCCAGACGGTCCACCTGCGAGGCGAAGGCCCAGCCCAACCCGACATAGAGCGCCACCCATGTCGCCTCGCCGGTGACTGATCCCAAGGTGAAGCGCGCCCAACCAAGGCGCGCGGCCCCGGCGGCCAGATTGACCCAAGGCCCAAGAGGGCTGAACAGCCAGCGCGTGAGGTAGACGGTTGGAAGCGCGTGACGATCCAGCCGCGCGCTGGCACGGGCCATCAGGACCGCGCGGTCGGGTTGCGCGGTCAGCCGTGCCAGCAGGCCCGAACCCGACCGGCCCAACCACCACCCCGCCTGATCCCCCAGCACCGCCCCCGCCAACGCCGCCGCGCTGACGCCAACAAGCGACAGATCGCCTGTCGCGGCAAAGGCACCCCCCGCCAGCATGGCCAGCGAGGCGGGAACCGGCAGCGCAAGGCACGAGGCAAAGGTGATCGCCGCCACCAGAACGGCGCCGTATTCAGGGACGAGCGCCAGCAAGGCTTCGGTCAGGCCATCGGTCATGGCGGGGGCCGCAGCGCCTCGATCGCCGCGATAAGGTCGGCCAGCGGAACGCCGCGCTGGCGGGCAATGTCTTCGAGCGGAACGCGGGGGGCAGAGCCGGGCGCGATGCCCAACAGGTCGGACACCTGATCGGGCGGCAGGTCATAGACGCGCACCAGATAGCGCGGTGTCATCCAGCCTTCGACCGGGCGGGCCGGGTCAGGCCCCCACCCGGCGACCAGCACCACGGTGCGCGCGAGAAACAAAGTGGCCAGCAGCAGCGCGACCATCATCCCGGCCGCCAGCCAAGGATGGCGGCGGGCGGCCGGGATCACCGGCCCAAGTCCTTGATGCCGCGCGACAAACCTTCCAGCGTCATCGGAACCATGCGCCCTTCAAAGATGTCGCGGATCAGGCGCAGCGATTGTGTGTGGTCCCAGAACCGTTCCGGCGTCGGGTTGATCCAGAGGTGGCCGGGCCACTGCTGGCGCGCGCGCTCCAGCCAGACCTGCCCCGGTTCCGGGTTCCAGTGTTCGTTGGCCCCGCCGGGGTGGAGCACCTCGTAAGGCGACATGGTGGCGTCGCCGACAAAGATGCATTTCCAATCAGGGCCATAGGTGCGCAGCACCTCGGCGGTCGGGGTCTGGGCATCCCAGCGGCGACGATTGTCGCGCCACACGCCTTCGTAAAGGCAGTTGTGAAAGTAGAAGTATTCCAGATGCTTGAATTCGGCCCGCGCGGCCGAGAACAACTCCTCCACCACCTTCACATGCGGGTCCATGCTGCCGCCGACATCCAAGAACAGCAGAACCTTCACGGCGTTGCGGCGTTCAGGGCGGGTTTTCACATCAAGCCAGCCCTGTTCGGCAGTGGCACGGATGGTGTGGTCAAGGTCGAGTTCTTCCTGCGCGCCGTCGCGGGCCCATTTGCGCAGCCGTTTCAGCGCGACCTTGATGTTGCGGGTGCCCAGTTCCACCTGATCGTCAAGGTTGCGGAATTCGCGCTTGTCCCAGACCTTGACCGCGCGGCCGTGGCGGCCTTCCTTTTGCCCGATGCGAACGCCCTCGGGGTTGTAGCCATAGGCGCCGAACGGCGAGGTGCCGGCGGTGCCGACCCATTTGTTGCCGCCCTGATGGCGGCCCTTTTGTTCCTCAAGCCGCTGGCGCAGGGTTTCCATAAGCTTGTCAAAGCCGCCCAACGCCTTGATTTGTTCCATTTCTTCCGGTGTCAGGTGGTTTTCCGCCAGCTTTTCCAGCCATTCGGGCGGCAGGTCCAGCGCATCAAGCACCTGCTGGGCGGTGATGTTTTCCAGCCCCGAAAAGGCAGCGGCAAAGGCGCGGTCGAACCTGTCGATGTGGCGTTCGTCTTTGACCATCGCGGTGCGGGCAAGGTAATAGAACCCGTCCACATCATAAGTCACCAGCCCCGCCGCCATGCCTTCGAGGAAGGCAAGGTATTCCCGCAGTGAAACCGGAACACCGGCGCGGCGCAGGGCATCAAAGAAGGGCAGGAACATCGCCGCCCCCTGTCAGATGTATTTGTCCAGAAGGACGGTGGCAAACAGCCCGACAATCGCGAAGGCGATGGAAAACGCCGCAGCGTATTGCGCGATGTCCAGCGGCGCGCCCTTGCGGCGCCGCGCAAGCAGGCCCCCCCAGAGGGCGCCGGACACAAAGCCCGCGAATATCAGCATGTCAGCCTCGGTGTGTCAGAAGCGGCTGGCGGAGCGACGCGGGGCAAGGTTCGATACCTCGCCAAGCCGTGCCTGAACCTGAGCCTCGGAGCCGAAGCCATACCGTGCCCAGCCCAGACTGTCGAGACGGGTGGCACCGGCCTCGGCGCTGCGGCCCGATGCATCGAGCGCCTCGGCGCGCAGCATCTTCAGTGTGGCCAGCACGGCGGCGTTCTGTTCGCGCATCATCGCGGGCACGGCACGGTCGGTCAGGCGCAACACCTGATCGTATTGTCCCGATGTCAGCGCAAAGGCTGCCATCTGCATGTCGACATGCGCCTGATGCAGCGTGCCGCCCGGCAGACCGGCGTAGAATCGCGCGGCTTCGGAGAAATGGATCAGCGCGTTCTCTATCTGCGATGCCATCGACAACCGGGCCAGCACGAAATGCGAGAAGGCGCGGCGGTTGTCTGACCAGCCTGCGGATTGCGCAATCGACAGCGCGCGGGCCGCTGCCTCGCGCCGGGTGCTGTCGGAGGTGCGCGGCGTCAGCGCGGTTTCGATGGCGTTGATCCAGTCGCGCGGGGTATGGGTGCCGCCGCCGCCAGCCACGCCGCCGCCTGCGGGGTTGAGCCGCGTCAGGATGCCGGGCAGGCGGGCCGCCACTTCGGCGCGCGACATGCCCGATCGCAGTTCCGGCGCGTAGGTCGCGCGCAGCACGAGCATGTCAAACCCGGTGAGGACGGTGTTGAAATTGTCGTCGTTGAACACCGAATCCGACAGGTGATACAGATCGTTCAGCGGCCCGAGCGACTGGGCCAGTTCTTCGTGCAGGCAGTCGCGCGCCTCTTGCGGGGCGACATCGGACGGGATGAAGATGGCGGCACGGGTGCGGGTGGTCAGCGTCGTCCAGTCGATCTGGGCGGTGCCTCGGGCGGCGCGGAACTCATCCCACGATCCGACGCGGGGGACCACGAAACAGGCGGCGTTGGGCACGGCGGCCTTCATGGTCGCGCGGGGCAGGAACTGCACCACGATTCCGGCGTCATCGGGGGATGCGGTCTGGCTGATGTCGATGCCGGCTTCGGCGCGCAGGCGGCCGATCAGTGCGGTCAGGTCGCGTTGCACGGTCGGGGGGACCTGACCTGTCAGCGCCACGCGCACCGGCCCTTCGAAGCGCGAGAAGGTTTCAATGGCGCGGCCGCTTTCCATGCGGAAGGTCAGATCAAGGAAATCGGCGGCGACCGAGGTGTTGGAGCGCGACACGCGGGCCGGGGCCTGCGGGGCAAAGGTGGCAGGCGCGCGGGTGCCCGGCGCAACTTCGGCAGTGATGGCGCGGCGTTGCGGCAGTTCGGTGGCTGCGGGCGTCACACACCCGGACAGGACCAGCAGGGCAACCGAGGCAAGCCGCTTCATGCGCCAGCCGCCGGGTGGCCGGCACCGGCCAGACGGGCCGTCACGGTCGGTGCGAAGGGGGGCGCGGTGGTAGCGTACATGTCAGTTCCGAAGAATCCTGTGTCCGATGCAAGTTATCCGGCTTTGTTGAGATTCGGAAACGCAAAGTTGGAAACAAAGCAGGTGGCTGGTTGCCCATTCAGTGATTTGGGCGAAACAATGGCGAATCCCGGGCTTGGCTGAACCGACGCATCAGGATAAGCAGGGGGTGCGGGTGCCGATACGGGGGGCAGGATGCGGATTTATACCTATAACATCAATGGCATAAAAGCCAGATTCGAAGCACTGACCCGCTGGTTGGCGGAGGTTCGCCCGGATGTCGTATTGTTGCAGGAAATCAAGTCGGTGGATGAGAACTTCCCCCGCGAGGCGATGCAGGACCTTGGCTACCGGGTCGAGACGCACGGGCAGAAAGGCTTCAACGGTGTCGCCATCCTGTCGCGGCTGCCGCTGGAGGATGTGGTGCGCGGATTGCCCGGCGATGCCACGGATGAACAAGCCCGCTGGATCGAAGCGACGGTAATCGGTGATTCGCAGGCGGTTCGGGTGGCGGGGTTGTATCTGCCCAACGGCAACCCGGCGCCGGGGCCAAAATTCGATTACAAACTGGCATGGATGGAGCGGCTGCGCACCCGCGCCGCCGCGCTGCTGCGCACCGAGGAGCCTGTGGTCATGGCCGGGGATTACAACGTCATCCCGCATCCCGAAGATGCCGCGCGGCCCGAGGCCTGGGTCGATGACGCCCTGTTCCGGCTGGAATCGCGCGAAGCGTTCCGGCGGGTGCTGGCGCTGGGCTATTACGATGCGTTTCGCCTGCGCGTGGCCGGGCCGGGGTATTACAGTTTCTGGGATTATCAGGCGGGCGCGTGGGAGCGCAACAACGGCATCCGCATTGACCATGTGTTGCTAAGCCCGCAGGCGGCGGACTTGTTGCAAGACGTGGGTATCGCCCGCGATGAACGCGGGCGCGACAAGCCTTCGGACCATGTGCCGGTATGGGTGCATCTGGCGGCCTGAAGGGTCAAAGCCACAGCCCCTCGAACAGGATCAGACCGGCGGTGCCAAACGACAGGGTGGTGCCTGCGGCGGTGCTGGCCAGCGTGGCGTCGTGGGGGAGGCCGGCAAGGTTGACCAGCGTACCGTCAAGGAACAGCCGGTCGATGCCGGGTTCGAAATCGGTGATCGTGGCACCCGATCCGCCTTTTTTGCGGGAGAATTCGAACCTGTCGGCATGCGCCCCGCCGGATATCAGATGCCCGAAGCTGCCGGGGCGGATGACGAAAACATCGCGCCCGTCACCGCCCGACATCGTGGCCCCAAGGGCGCCGGTAAAGAATGTGTCTGTGCCGCCGCCGCCGTAGGCAAGGTCGCGCCCGCCGTCGAGGTAGAAGGTGTCGTGCCCCGCGCCGCCGATCAGGGTGTCATGGCCCGCGCCGCCGAACAGCACGTCATCCCCTGCGCCGCCGTCCAGCAGGTCTTGCCCGCCGCCGCCATGAAGGGTGTCGGCCCGTGCGGTGCCCGACATCCGGTCGGCGCCGGAATGGCCCATCACGACATGGCTGTCGGCGCCGAACACCTCGCCGTCGTGGTCGATGTAGCCCGGTGCGATGCGACCGGGGCCGGAGGCATCGATCACGCCTTGCTGGTCGGGGAGGCGCAGGGTCGTCGCGCCAAAGCTGTTGGCGGCATTGAGGATCAGGGTTTCGCTGCCATCGTCGTGGCGGATGAGGACATCGTCGGCGGCTGGACCGTCGTGCGCCACAAGGGTGAGGCGGGGGGCGATGTCGTCCCACGATCTGTAGCGAAAGCCGAAGCTGATCCGGTCACCCTGGGCTGCGGAGAAGTCCACGATGATGTCGGAGCCGCCAGTGCTGACAAACAGGTCGGCCCCTTCGCCACCTTCCAGCACATCGTTGCCCGCACCGCCGAACAGCGTGTCGTCTCCGCGCCCGCCATACAGGAAATCGCGGCCTGCGCCGCCAATCAGCATGTCCTTGCCGCCTTGACCGAACAGGAAATCCTCGGCCGCGGCGTCGATCAGAAGGTCATTGCCCGCGCCGCCGTAAAGCAGGTTGTTGGCGGCGTCGCGTCCCAGAAGCGTGTCGTTGCCGCCGTAGCCTGCCGCAAGGCCGAAGCCCTGCACGGGGTCGAAGGGGGCGGCAGGGTCATAATCGGCATCGGTGGTTTCGTTGCGAAGTCGGCCTGCGATCAGCGTTGCCGTCAGCAGGTCGGCCCCGCCTGACCCGGCGGGCCGGTCATCGAGCGTGAAGGCGTTCATGGCCATGGCGTAGGAATGCTGGTGCAGGAACCGCAGCTCGCCCCCCGCGTCGATGGTGACCAGCGATGACCCGCCCGCCTCGGCCCCCGGAAACCACCCCATGCCGAAGCCCTTGTCGGCAAACCATTCCTGCAGGCGGCCAAACAGAAAGGCGACGTGGCCTGTGTTGGTGGTGTCGTTGACGCTGGCGCCGGTCAGGTTGAATTCGGTCAGCAGCATCTGGCGCCCCTGCATCGGGGCATAGACCTGTTCAAGCCGCGCGATGATGCCTGCGGGGTCCAGCCGGTCAGTGCCGTGCCAGCCGGGGTAGAGATGGGCGGACCAGACCAGTTTGTTGCCCAGCACCGATTCGAGGTGGTCCAGCGCCGATGTGCCGCCGATGACCTTGCGGGCGAGCTGATCGAAGCTGCCGGAGTAGCCCCAGCCGCCAATCAGGATATGGTCGTCGGCATCGGCACCCGTGGCGGCGGCGAGGCGTTCCATGTGTTGGGCATACAGCGCAACGAAACGGTCAAGCGTGGCCTGTTTGGTGCCGGTGGGGGCGATCACCTCGCCCCGCGCCCATGCGGCGGGTTCGTTGGCCAGCTCATAGCCCCAGACCGCATCGCGCACGGCGGTATGGCGGTCAAGCCATGCGTCGAGGTGTTGAAAGGCCGCTTCCATCCGGGGAATCACCGTGCCGTCCAGATGGGCGGCGAGCGAATCGGGGGTCCAGCCGGGGCCCCAGCCGCTGCGCTGGGCCAGACCTTCGTTCTGGACAAAGATGATGCGAAAGCCCTGTTGCGCGGCGGCGACGAGGAAACGTTCGTACTGGTCGTGCAGGGAACCGTCGGCGTTGAAGCTGGCAAGGTTGAAGGGCAGGCGCAGCGTATCGACCAGCGGCAGCGCGCGTCGCAGGCCGGCGGCAAACCCTTCGGGGTCGCCATCCATGCCCATCGGATAGGTCTGTTCACTGCCGTGCCAATGGTAGAACTTGTCGTCCGCGGCGATCCGGGCCCCATATGTGCCATTCGCCTGATCGCGTGCGATGGCGGATTCTGCCAGCACCTGAAGGTTAATCACATTGAGTGTACTGGTCATGTCGCACTGCCGTTTTGTCAGCCCCAGAACAGGGTGACAGGTTCGGGCCGAGCCATGAACCCGTGAGTTGGCAAGAATTGGGCACTGTCGGATTTACCAAGTAACTCATGGGCTTGATTGGTCGTATTATTGCCGCCTTGTCGCCAGATTTGG
>JAUXPG010000365.1 GCA_030683915.1 Gemmobacter sp. | reverse complement strand
GCGATGATGAAGTCGGTGTGCGCATCGGGCAACTGCCATTTCACCTGACCTTCGCCAACGCCCGTGCCAAAGAAACCACCGTTCTGGATGGCGGTCGTGGCATAGCCGATCTGGGTGCGCGGGTCGATTTCGGCGGCCATGAACCCGTTGATGCGGCCGGCGAAGTGTTCGGAATTGTTATAGGCAAGGGTGCCCCCGGCGGCGATCAGGCTGCCCACGACCATCAGCACCTTCATCGGCGCCCCGGACACGAAGTAGACGACGCCCCATCCGAACAACACCAGCGCGGTCTGGCCGAAGTCGGGTTGCAGCACCAACAGCGCGGTCACCAGCAACAACAGGCCAAAGGACCACGCCCGCCCCGGCGGGCCGCCGATATCCTGCGCGGCCGCGATCAACCATGCGCTGACGATTATAAATCCGGGCTTGAGAAATTCGGACGGCTGCACCGATCCGAAGCCCAGCGAAAACCAGCGCACCGCACCTTTGCCATAGTTGGTGCCGAAGAACGGCAGAAGCATCAGCCCGATCAGCGCGACCGCGAACAGCACGACGCCAACACGCCGGATCTGGCGCGGGTCCAGCATCGAGACACCGGCCATGACCAGGATTCCCGCCAGACCGAACGCAACTTGCCGCTGCACATAGTGGAAGGAAGGCAGGCTGTTGCGGTCTGCCAGTGGCACCGACGCCGCCAGCCCCAGCAAGAGCCCGATCGAGAACAAGGCAAGCACCGCCCCCATCGACCACTTGTCGATGGTGCGCCACCAGCGCGGTAGAACGGGGTCCCCTGCCCGCAAAGGCAAGGTGCCGTGCACCATTTCCGTCATTGCCGTCCGCCTGTTTTCGCGTTCTTGATTTACGTTTCTTGTCGGGGCGTTGCCGCCCCCTGCTCTGCCTGCCCAGTTCCGGGTCTGGCGAAATACTACCCCCAACCGCGCCGTTTTGCCAGTGGAAAGCCGCCCGCCACCGGCGGCGCACCGTACTTTGGCAAAAGATTGACAAAAGGTTGAAACGTCTGGCGCAGGTCCCATATATAGCGGACGTGAGGTCGTCTGGATAACGATAGGCTGTGGTCGTTTCGGGGTTGCCATGCGCTGAGCGCATGACTGACATTCCAAATGGGTAATACCGAATCGCACAGTTCCAGTCATATTCGGCCGACGTCTGCGGATGAACTAAGCATAATGAAAACGACGGAAGATCAAGGACGACGAAATGGCTGATTTCGTTGATGGTAGCGCCTTCAACTTCGAACAGGGTCAACGCGCGCGCAAGCTGTTTGCGGCGGTTGTCCTTGCTGCCTTGGATGACGCGATAGCGGATGACAAGAAGTACGGCAATGGTCCGGACCAGATTGCCCGCTGGGCACGTTCGCGCGACGGGCGCGAAGTGCTGTCCTGTGCGGGAATCGACCCGAATGAACGGGTGGTCAAGGGGCTGATGGAGTTCGTCGGCAAAGGTGTGCGCACCTCTGTCGCGCTGTCGCGCGAGGAATCCGAGCGGCGGGCCGCGGCGGAATCCGACCACGCCGAGGCGGCCTGATCTCAGGTCCGCCTGACAACATCAACACGGCGCGCCGGGGCGACCCGGCGCGTTTCGTTTTCGCAGGTGCAGGTCGGAAGGTCGACAGGGCGCTGTTGCCGATCAGGTAATCCCGTGCGTGGTCAGCGCGCGGGCGATTTCCGCACGCACCAGCTTGCGCAGGTTGCGCGTCACCCGTTCGCCCATCACGCCTTGCAGTTCTTCGCGCAGCACGTCGCGGATCAGCGCGCGCAACAGCGCGTCGTCCAGCATTGCCATATCACCGATGTCATGGGCGGATTGGGGTGCGGGTTGGGCCGCCGCTTCTGTCCATTCCAGTGCGGCGCCGGTGTCCGCATCGTCATCTGACAGGAACGGCGCCTCAGGCACGGGCATTGCCGCTTCGCGCGCCGGTGGCAACGTGGGGGCGAATGTCACATTGACCGCGTCATCCTCGAACTCGTGATCCTGCACCGCCATCAGCGCTTCAAGCTCGGCCAGACGTCCGGCAAGCCCTTCGTCCGGGCCAGGCCCGGGTTCCGCCCCTGCTGCGGGTTCCGGTTGGGGGGCAGCTTTTGGCTTGTCCGGCCAGACGCGCAACGCCTCGGTCAGAACCAGACGCGGCACGGTTGGCGGTTTGGGGGCGGCAGCTTCGGGGACGGCAGGCACCGCGCCGGGGCGCAGGTCGTCCGAAACCAGACGGCGGATCGAAGACAAGACATCCTCGATCTCGATCGTGTTCATCCGGTCGGTCATGCTGCGCCCTGCCTGATTTTTCTTCAGTCTAAACCCGTTGCCGCCCGGGCACAACCGGCCCGGCGCGGCATGGGCGGCATTGCGCGTTACTTCTTGCCGATGCTCTGCAGCACGCGGTCAAGCCGTTTGCCCTGCGCCGAGGTGGCCGGAGCGTGCTTCACCGCGTTGTAATAGGCGGTCACGTCATAAGTCGCGATGCCCAGTTTCAGGTGGTCGACCGTCAGATAACCCATCGCGGCCAACAGGCCATAGGCGGCAAGGTATTCGTTGGTCACCGCGGTCAGCCGTTCGGCCTGCGCGTCAAGCAGTTCTTGTTCGGCGTTCAGCACGTCGAGCGTGGTGCGCGCGCCGAGTTTGGCCTCTTCGCGCACGCCGTCATAGGCAATGCGCGCTGCGGCAATCTGGCGGTCCGTCGCTTCGATCGAGGTGCGCGATACGCTGCGCCTCGCCCAGGCCTCGCCCACGGACTGTTCAACCTCGGCAACCGTCTGCTGCAAGGCTGCGCGCGCCGAATCGCGCCGGGCCAGTGTGGCGCGATACACCGCTGACAGCCCGCCGCCCTGATAGAGCCGCTGGGACAGTGTCAACGACACCGCGTTGGTCGACAGGCCCTGATCGTTCTTGCCCACCGTCGCCTCGGCGGCCAGACGTGGCCCCATCCGCGCGGCGGCGCGTTGCAGGTTGATTTCGGCAGCGGCAAGTTCATGCTGGCGCTGCCGGATGCCGTAATGCTGGCTCCGAGCGATGCGCTTGGCCTCTTCCACCGTCTGCGCGGTCACCGGCGGGCGCGGCGGAGCGACAAGACGGCCCGGCCGCTTGCCCACCGCAAGTTCATACGTCTCGCGGTTGACCAGAACATCGCCTTCGGCAGCAGACAACTGCGCGCGCGAGGCAGCAAGACGCGCCTCGGCGATCGCCACGTCGGTGCGGGTGATTTCGCCCAGGTCGAAACGGTCCTGCGCGGCCTCAAGTTCGCGCACCAGCACGCGCACGTTGCCCTGACGCAGCGCCACGATGTCTTCGGACAGCCGCAGCCGCATATAGGCCTGCACCGCCGAGAACAGCACCTGATGTTCGACCCCGATCAGCGCCTGACGGGTGGCAAGGACCTGTTCCTTGGCGGCGGCGATGCCCAGCTTGTTGGCACCCCCGTCATACAGCGTCAACTGCGCCGACAGCCCCACCGACAGCGACAACCCCTCGCTGAGGCGGCTCGAGCTCAGGATGTTCGGACGTTGCTGGTTGTAGACATAGGTCGAGCGGACCACGAAATCGACAACCGGACGCAGGGCGGACACCGCCTCGGCCACCCCTTCGTCAGCGGCGCGCAGCAAGGCGCGGTTCTGATCGAGCAGGTTGGAGTTCCGGTAGGCCGAAACCAAAGCGTCGCCCAGCGTCTCTGCTCCGAGCGGCAGCGCGGCACCGAATGCGACCGCTGCCCCGAGAAAGAACGCCCGTGCCTTGCGCAGTGTCATGAGTTTTCCTTTCGGTATGCTGTCGCGCGCCGGATCACAGCGCAAAGGCGCGTACGCGCGCAAAGCCGGGCAGCACAGGTGCCGCCGCATTGAACGTATCGCGCCAGACAATTCCATCGGCGGTTTTCGTGCCGATCCGAACAACACCCAGTGCACCGACCATGAACAGCGCGGCGATCCGGCCACCGACCTTGAGCTGCGCGGTCAATGTGTCGGGCACCACCTCGACACCGCCTTCGATTACGATGGCATCAAACGGCGCCTGCCGTGGCGAGCCTGCGACCAACTCGCCGGTGATCACTGCCACGTTGTCGACGCGTTCGCTGCCCAGGTTGGCCTGTGCCTCGGAGGCCATAGGTTCGGTTTCCACCGCGACCACGGCTTCGGCCATCCGCGCGATCACCGCCGCCGAATACCCAAGCCCGGCGCCCACATCGAGGACGAGTTCATCGGCGCGGATGTCCATCGCATCAAGCATCTTGGCAAATGTGCGCGGCTCGAGCAGCACGCGCTGCGGCGCCAGCGGCAGGTTTTCCCCGACATAGGCCGCTTCGCGCATGGCGGTGGGAACATAGGCTTCGCGCGGGACAGCCAGCATGGCCGCGATTACCGGGTACTTGGTCACATCCGATGGCCGGACCTGTGTGTCGACCATCATCACGCGGCGGGCTGCGAAATCCGACATGGGGCGCCTTCGAGACTGTTGAATCCAATCAACGATTGCCACAGCCCGCCGTCAGGGGCAACCATTCTGGCAGTTCAGAGCCGCGATGAGATCAAACCCGTTGCAAATCCGCCCATGCGCAATTCGCCGAACAACCGCTGATATTCCATCTTGGGGCACAAATTTTCGATCACGGTCAGCCCCCGTGCCTCGGCCATGGCCCGCGCTTCGGCGTTTTGCACCCCGATCTGCATCCAGACCGTGCGCAGCTGCGGCAAATGGTCCAGCGCCTCGGCAACAATCGGCGGCACATGGTCGGAGCGTCGGAAGATGTCGACCATATCCACCGGCACATCGGAGGGAATGTCGCGCAATGACCCCATCACGGTCTGGCCCAGCAACGTCTCGCCCGCGTGGCCGGGGTTGACCGGGACCACCCGATACCCCTTGAGCCCAAGATACCGCGCAACATAATAGCTGGGACGCACCGGATTGGGCGATATCCCCACCACCGCGATGACCTTGGTGGTGGTCAGCACCTGCTTGAGCATCGCGTCATCTGGCCGGGTCATCGGTGCACCTCAGAAAGAAAAAGGCGCCCAGACGTTTCCGCCGGGCGCCAGTGCCGGAACGAGGGACAGTGAGAGGGGCAGCGAGGGTTCCGGCCTCGCGCCCTACTACCAAGATAGGTATCACGTTCTGCGGGAAAAGGCCCCTGACACATGCGTGATCAGCCCCGGGCCACTTCATAAAGCGCGACCGCCGCCGCGTTCGACACGTTGAGCGACCCGAAATCCCCCGCATGTGGTATCCGCACCAGCGCGTCACAGGTTTCACGCGTCTTTTCGCGCAGGCCCGGACCTTCGGCGCCCAGCACCAGGCCGATGGGCCGCCCGTTGGCCTGCGCCACCCCTTCGGCCAGCGTCAGCGGTGCCTGACCGTCCAGCCCCAGGAGGACATAGCCCATGTCCTTGAGCGCATTCATTGTTTCCGACAGGTTGGTGACGCGCAAATAAGGTTGCCGTTCCAACGCGCCGGACGCGGTTTTCGCCAGCGCCCCGGTTTCGGGCGCCGAATGATGGCGCGGTGCGATCACGGCGCGGGCGCCAAACACCTCGGCCGAGCGCAGAACAGCACCGACGTTGTGCGGGTCGGTCACCCGGTCCAGCAGCACGACCAGCGCGCGGCCTTCGCCGCCCGCCGCCACATCTTCGGGCCGGCCCCAGTCGAGCGGATGCACTTCGAGCGCCGCACCTTGGTGCACCGAGTCGGGGGCAAGCGGCGCGTCAAAG
>JAUXPG010000234.1 GCA_030683915.1 Gemmobacter sp. | reverse complement strand
GCCGGGGCGGGCGGTGCCGCGCATCTGCCGGGCCTGATGGCCAGCAAGACGCGGGTGCCGGTGATCGGCGTGCCGGTGCCGACCCGGGCGCTGTCGGGCGTCGACAGCCTGTATTCCATCGTGCAGATGCCCAAGGGCTTTCCGGTTGCCACCATGGCGATCGGCGCGGCGGGGGCGGCGAATGCGGGGCTGATGGCAGCGGGCATTCTGGCGCTGCACGATGCCGCGCTGGCCGCGCGGCTTGACGACTGGCGCGCGGCGCTGTCGGCGAGCATTCCCGAGGAGCCGCAGGATGACTGAACCCTTGGCCCCCGGCGCGGTGATCGGCATTCTGGGCGGCGGGCAACTTGGCCGCATGCTGGCGGTCGCGGCCAGCCGGTTGGGTCTGCGGGTTCATGTGTTCGAACCGGCGCCCAACCCGCCCGCGGGCGATGTGGCGCATCAGGTGACAACGGCGGGCTATGACGACGAGGCAGCGCTGCGCGCCTTTGCCGCCGGGGTCGACGTGGTGACCTTCGAGTTCGAAAACATCCCCACCGCCGCGCTGGACCTGTTGGAAACGCTGCGCCCGATCCGCCCGAACCGGCGCGCGCTGGCGGTCAGTCAGGACCGGATCGCGGAAAAAAGCTTCCTGAACGGGCTTGGGCTGGCCACCGCGCCTTGGGCGGCGGTGGACGATGCCGCCGGGTTGGAGGCCGCGCTGGCGACCATCGGCTGCCCCGCCATTCTGAAGACCACGCGGTTGGGCTATGACGGCAAGGGGCAGGCGCGGATCATGGCGCCTGCCGACGCGCCCGGCGCGCTGGCGGCGATGCAGGGTCAGCCTGCGGTGCTGGAAGGATTTGTGGCCTTCGGCGCCGAGGTCTCGGTGATCGCCGCGCGCGGGGCGGACGGGCAGGTTGCGGCGTTCGACCCCGGCGAGAACGTCCACGAGGGTGGCATCCTGCGCACCACCACGGTGCCCGCGCGGCTGTCGCCGGGTTTGCGCACCGATGCGGTGCTGATTGCGGCGCGCATCCTGAATGCGCTGGACTATGTGGGTGTGCTTGGGGTGGAATTGTTCGTCACGCCGCAGGGTCTGCTGGTGAACGAGATCGCGCCGCGGGTGCATAACTCGGGCCACTGGACGCAACAGGGCTGCGCGGTGGACCAGTTTGAACAGCATGTCCGCGCGGTGGCCGGGTGGCCGCTGGGGGATGGCAGCCGGTATGCCGATGTGGTGATGGAAAACCTGATCGGCGACGACGTTGACCGCGTGCCGCTGCTGTTGCGCGAGAGCGGCGTAGCGATCCATCTTTATGGCAAAGGCGCGCCGCGTCCGGGGCGCAAGATGGGCCACGTCAACCGCGTGAAGCCGCGCGTCTGACCGGGCAACCCCGCCCCGGCCCCCGTGCCGGGGCCTCCGGCCCCCCCCACTTTTGACCTCGCACTGTTGGGCCGGGGGGTCCCGGGTCAGGCCCGGGACGGGTTCGGTCCTGAGCATGCGGGGGCGCGAGATGGAAAAAGGCGCCGCCCTTGCGGACGGCGCCTCCTATGGGGCTTGCGGCCTATGGCGCCCGATCAGGCGCGGATCAGGCCCATCGCTTCGAGCTTCAGGATGACCTGCTGGGCGCAATAGTCCACGTCCAGCCCTTCGGTGTCGAGCTTCAGTTCCGGGGTCGTCGGCGCCTCATAGGGATCGGAGATGCCGGTGAACTCCTTGATCTTGCCTTCGCGGGCCAGTTTGTAGAGGCCCTTGCGGTCGCGCTTTTCGCATTCCTCGACCGAGGTGGCGACGTGGACTTCGATGAAGGCACCGTAGGCCTCGACCATCTCGCGCACCGCGCGGCGGGTGGCGGTATAAGGCGCGATGGGCGCGCAGATGGCGATGCCACCGTTCTTGGTGATTTCCGACGCGACGTAGCCGATCCGCTTGATGTTGATGTCGCGGTGTTCCTTGGAGAAGCCCAGTTCCGACGACAGGTGCTTGCGCACCACGTCACCGTCCAGCAACGTCACCGGGCGACCACCCATTTCCATCAGCTTGACCATCAGCGCGTTGGCGATGGTGGATTTTCCCGAACCCGAAAGCCCGGTGAAGAACACGGTGAAGCCCTGCTTGGCCCGCGGCGGCGAGGTGCGGCGCAGCTCGTTGACAACCTGCGGGAACGAGAACCATTCCGGGATGTCGAGCCCTTCGCGCAGGCGGCGGCGCAGTTCGGTGCCAGAAATATCGAGCACGGTGCAGCCCTCGGGCACTTCATTCGCCGGGAAATACTGCGCCTTTTCCTGCACATAGACCATGTGCTTGAAATCCACCATCGTCACGCCGATCTCGGATTCGAACTGCTTGAACAGCTCTTGCGCGTCATAGGGCCCGTAGAAATCCTTGCCCTGGCTGTTCTTGCCGGGGCCGGCATGGTCGCGCCCGACGATGAAATGGGTGACGCCGTGGTTGCGGCGGATCAGCCCGTGCCACACCGCTTCGCGCGGGCCGGCCATGCGCATGGCGATGTTGAGCAGCGACATATGCGTGGTCGAGGCGGGATACTGGTCCTGCACCGCCTCGTAGCAGCGCACGCGGGTGAAGTGGTCCACGTCGCCCGGCTTGGTCATCCCGACGACGGGGTGGATGAGCAGGTTGGCCTCGGCTTCGCGGGCGGCGCGGAAGGTCAGTTCCTGATGCGCGCGGTGCAGCGGGTTGCGGGTCTGGAAGGCCACGATCTTGCGCCAGCCCATCTTGCGGAAGAAGGCGCGCAATTCGTTCGGCGTGTCGCGGCGTGATTTGAAATCATAGTGCACGGGCTGCTGGATGCCGGTGACCGGACCGCCCAGATAGACCGGGCCTGCGACGTTGTGCAGGTAGTTGATTGCCGGGTGGGCGAGGTCGTTGGCGCCGTAGCCGAACACCTTTTCGGCTTCGTTCACCTTGTTCGGGGTCCATTTGTCGGTGACCGACATGATGGCCAGAATGACGCCTTCCTGATCGCGCAGCGCGATGTCGGTGCCGGGTTCGATCTTGTCAGCGAAGGCCTGGTTCACGTCGAGCGTGATCGGCATCGGCCACAGCGCACCGTTGGCGAGCCGCATGTTCTCGACGACGCTGTCATAGTCCGCTTGGCTGAGGAAGCCCTTGAGCGGGTTGAAGCCGCCGTTCATCAGCAGTTCAAGGTCGCAGACTTGGCGGGCGGTCAGGTCCCAGGACAGCAGGTTGCCAGCCTCGAGCTTCAGCTTCTGGGCGGATTCGGCAGAGACGAAAAGCTCGGGGATTGGCGCGGTATTGGGCATTGTCATGGGGGGACTCGGCTTTCTTCGGGAAATGCGTTTCGGCGCGCTGCGCCATGCACGGGCGCCATAGACCCGGCAGGGTCGGGATTTCAAGCGGGAAAGGGGATTTTTGACTGGAAAACGGGGAAAAACACGTACTTTTGGCGGATTGTCGCAGATGGGCAACCCCTGCGCAAGGTTGGGGCGCCCGAACCGCTTTTGGTCCGGGCGCCCCTTGGCTGACACGAGGAGGAGGACGTCAGCCCTTGACGAATTCGGGATAGGCTTCGAGGCCCAGTTCAGCCTTGTCGAGGCCCGCCATCTCGTCTTCCTGGCTGGGGCGCAGGCCCATCGTTGCCTTGAGCACGACCCAGACCACGCCCGACGTCACCGTGACAAAGATGCCGATGGCCGCAAATCCGATGAACTGCGTGGCGAACGAGGTGTCGGCGGTGTAGAACGGCACCGCCATCGTGCCCCAGAACCCGGCCATCAGGTGCACCGGAATGGCGCCAACCACGTCGTCGATCTTCATCTTGTCGAGGAAGGGCACGGCGAACACCACGATCACGCCGCCAACCGCACCGATCCAGAGGGCGCCGAACAGTGTCGGGTCAAGCGGGCCAGCGGTGATCGACACCAGACCGGCCAATGCCCCGTTGAGCACCATGGTCAGGTCGATCTTCTTGTAGACGATCTGGGTGAGGGCCAGTGCCGCAACCGCACCCGCCGCGGCCGCCATGTTGGTGTTGGCAAAGATCACCGCGATGGCGTTGGCATCAGCCGCCGTGCCCATCGCAAGCTGCGACGCGCCGTTGAACCCGAACCAGCCCAGCCACAGCACGAAGGTGCCCAAGGTTGCCAGCGCAAGGTTGGAACCCGGCATCGGATGCACGCGGCCGTCCTTGCCGAACTTGCCCAGACGCGGCCCGAGGATGATGGCACCGGCCAGCGCGGCAAACCCGCCCGCCGCATGCACCAGCGTCGAACCGGCGAAATCCGAGAACCCGACCTCGGAAAGCCAGCCGCCGCCCCACTGCCACGACGCCTCGATCGGGTAGATGAAGCCGGTCAGCACCACGGTAAAGATCAGGAATGGCCACAGTTTGATGCGCTCGGCCAGTGTGCCCGACACGATCGAGGCCGTGGTGGCGCAGAACATCAGCTGGAAGAAGAAGTCCGAACCGACTGCATAGCCGGTCGCAAGGTCTGGGTCGCCGCCGATGGATTTGGGCGAGAACAACTGCCCGACATAGCCCGTCATGGTCCATGCATCGCCGGGATACATCAGGTTGTAGCCGACGGCCCAGTACATCAGCGAGGCGATGGAAAACAGCGCGATGTTCTTGGTCAGCTGCATCGTGACGTTCTTGGAGCGCACCAGCCCGGCTTCCAGCATGGCAAAGCCCGCGGCCATCCAGAACACGAGGAACCCGCCGATCAGGAACAGCAGGGTATTGAAGATGAACGCGGTTTCGATGGCATTGGCAAAGGCGGGCGCCTCGGCCGCGGCCTCAGTGGCGGCGGCGGCGGTTTCCTGCGCCCAGGCGGGCAGGGCGGCCAGCGCAGGCAGGGCGGCAAGGGCCGGAAGTTTGCGAAGAATCGTCATCTGGGTCACTTTCCCCTGTCTGCGTGTCAAAGCGCGTTGTCGTCGGTTTCGCCCGTGCGGACCCGCACGGCGGCCTCGACATCAAGAACAAAGATCTTGCCGTCGCCGATCTTGCCGG
>JAUXPG010000223.1 GCA_030683915.1 Gemmobacter sp. | reverse complement strand
CAGCGGCGATCACCGGATATCTGACCGACGTGCGCGAGATGATGGCCGAAACCGCCTGAGTTTCAAATTCCCGAAGCTTCCACCGGGGTCCCGGCACTGTGCCACGCGGACCCGGGCCTGAACATCAGGACCCATCCATGGAAAAGTTCACCACCCTGACCGGCGTCGCGGCTCCCATGCCGCTGGTCAACATCGACACCGACATGATCATCCCCAAGCAGTTCCTCAAGACGATCCAGCGGTCCGGCTTGGGCAAGAACCTGTTCGACGAGATGCGCTATACCCAGGACGGCAAGGAAATCCCCGATTTCGTGCTGAACCAGCCCGCCTACCGCAAGGCCGAAATCATCGTCGCGGGCGACAACTTCGGCTGCGGCTCGTCGCGCGAACATGCGCCTTGGGCGCTCCTGGATTTCGGCATCCGCTGCGTGATCTCCACCAGCTTTGCAGATATCTTCTACAACAACTGCTTCAAGAACGGCATCCTGCCCATCGTCATGCCGCCCGAAGTGGTGGACGTGCTGATGGCCGACGCGCGCAAGGGGGCCAACGCCCGCATGACCGTCGATCTGGAAACCCAGACCGTGACCACCTCGGATGGCCAGACCTTCGGATTCGAGGTCGACCCCTTCCGCAAGCATTGCTTGTTGAACGGGCTCGACGACATCGGACTCAGCCTTGAAAAGGTCGCTGCCATCGACGCGTACGAGGCAAAGGCGGGCGCTTCGCGTCCTTGGGTCTGACCCCACTGGGGCCAGTGCGCGCCAAAACCACAACATCTGGGGCCGCCCATCGGGCGGCCCTTATTTATTCGCTGAATTGATGCAAGTTCGTGACAGATTCACCGCTTTTGCGCCGTAATACCTTGCTGTGGTTAAGGCACGGTTGCGGAACCAGCGGGAAAGAGGCAGAAATTGGGCAAGATTGAGGCAATCCGCCACAAAGTGCGGTCACAGGCAGTGAAATGGAGAACGGGGTGGTCTACACCCCGCCCAAGCGAGGTGTACGTGAGCATGGTATCCAGGCTGACGGGCGCGCTGGTGCGTGCCGTGCTGATCATGGTGCTGGTGGCAACGCCGTCGCTGCTGCTGTCGGGCGTTGGCACCGACGCCAAGCAGATGGTTGCCCTGATCGCGCTGTTCATGGGGGCGCTGACGCTGGTCGAGTATGCCGCGACATACCCCAGTCTGATCGAGTTTCGCCACGCGCCGCCGTTCAACCGGATCCGGTATCTTTCGCTGTTCCTGACGGTGTTCGTGCTGGCGCTGATCGCCCGCACCGAGGTAGAGCCGAGCCAGTTTGCCCTGCTGCTCAAGGCTCTGGGCCGCGTCATCGGCGACTGGATCGATTTTCCCTATAGCCCGGTCCGTCTGGTGGTGCTGACTGTCTCGGCTGATCTGGGACAGGATCACCTCGAGATGGTGCGTTCTGCAGCTGGCATCAGCTATCTGATCTCGATCGTGATGTTGGCGATCTTCGTTCTGATCATCCGGGCCGGGCATTGGCCCGCCCGTGGCACCAGCTTCAATGTCTGGCTGAACCTGCCCACGTTTGACCCGACCGCAGGGGCGGATGTGGTGCATCGGCTCGACCGTGACGCCCGCGTTAACATCGCATTAGGGTTTCTGCTGCCATTCCTGATGCCGGCGGTCGTTCAGGCCGCCACCAGCGGCATCGCCCCGATCACGCTGGAAAACCCGCAAGTCTTGATCTGGACAATGGCCGCATGGTCCTTCCTTCCTGCCAGCCTGTTCATGCGCGGTATCGCGATGGGGCGCGTCGCCGAAATGATCCGCGAACAGCGCCGCCTGACCGGCGAGCATGGGGACGAAAAGATGGCAACCGCCTGATACTGCTCCTTTTCCTGATCTTTGCCGCAACCGGGGCGCAGGCGCAAAGCCTGCGCCTTGCCACATGGAACGCTGACCTCTCGCGCGACGGACCGGGGCTTTTGCTCCGCGACATCCGGTCGGGCACCGACCCGGAGGTTGAAGCGGTGATCGCCGGGCTGGTTGCGGTGCGCCCCGACGCAGTGCTGCTGACCCGGATAGACCACGATCTGAACGGAGTCGCGTTGACCGCCCTTGCCGACCGTTTGCGCGCTGCGGGGCTGGATTATCCTTACCTTTTGGCGCCGGTTCAAAACCGGGGCC
Organism: Gemmobacter sp.; assembly: GCA_030683915.1. GTDB lineage: Bacteria > Pseudomonadota > Alphaproteobacteria > Rhodobacterales > Rhodobacteraceae > Wagnerdoeblera. Next base: position 4,505 of record JAUXPG010000223.1, on the reverse strand, counting down.
TGCCAAGCGGGCAGGACCTTGACGCCAACGGTCGGCTTGGCGACCCGGATGACGCGCATGGCTATGGCCGGTTTTCCGGCGATGGCGCGATGGCGGTCCTGTCACGCTGGCCGGTACGGGTGGTGGCGGACCATGCCGGGTTTCTGTGGGCTGACCTGCCGGACGCGCGTCTGGCGAATGTTCCCGCGCCGCTGCGCGCGTTGCACCGGCTGTCGTCGTCGGCGCATTGGGAGCTTGCGCTGACGCTGCCGGACGACCGGGCAGTTTCCCTTTGGGCGTGGGCCGCCACACCCCCCGCCTTCGGCGCCCGCAACCCCGACCGCAACCATGACGAGGCGGCGTTCTGGCTCTATCGTCTGGGGCAGGGGCCACCTGCCCACCCCTTCGTCCTGATCGGTCTGCCCAACCTTGGGCCCGGACAGGGCGACCCGGCGGCCCTCTCGGCGCTGGCCGCTCACCCCCTGCTGCACCCGCCCGCGCATGGCGCCACGGCCAGCCTTCCCGCCGGTCCGGCGCGGCTTAGCCTGATCCAGCCGTCACGGGGCCTCATGGTCAGGGGGCACGGCCTGCACCCCGAACCCCCGGTTGCCACACGTCACCGGATGGTCTGGCTGGACCTTGCCTTGCCGCCACCTTGACCCTGCGGCGCCCTTTCGCTACGCCCACGGGCGACCCCCTGTGCAGGAGACACCCGCGTGGCCAATCCCTCCCTTCTCATCCTCGCCGGCGATGGCATCGGCCCCGAAGTCATGGCCGAAGTGAAAAAGATCATCGACTGGATGGGCGCGCGCCGCGGCATCCATTTCGACGTGTCCGAAGATCTGGTCGGCGGCTGCGCCTATGACGCGCATGGCACGCCCTTGACCGACGCGACGATGGCCAAGGCGCAGGCGGTCGATGCCGTGCTGCTGGGCGCGGTGGGTGGCCCGAAGTATGATAACCTTGATTTCAGCGTGAAGCCCGAACGCGGGCTGCTGCGTCTGCGCAAGGAGATGGACCTTTACGCCAACTTGCGCCCGGCCCAGTGCTTTGACGCGCTGGCGGACTTTTCGTCGCTGAAAAAGGATGTCGTCGCGGGCCTCGACATCATGATCATCCGCGAATTGACCTCGGGCGTCTATTTCGGCGAACCGCGCGGGATCTTTACCGAAGGGAACGAGCGGGTGGGCATCAACACCCAGCGCTACACCGAATCGGAAATCGCGCGCGTTGCCCGGTCAGCCTTTGAGATGGCGCGCAAGCGCAGCAACAAGGTCTGCTCGATGGAAAAGGCCAATGTCATGGAATCCGGCATCCTGTGGCGGCAGGTGGTGCAGGAAGTGCATGACAGGGAATACCCCGATGTCGAACTCAGCCACATGTACGCCGATGCAGGTGCCATGCAGTTGACCCGCTGGCCCAAGCAGTTCGACGTGATCGTGACCGACAACCTGTTCGGTGACCTGCTGTCGGACCTTGCCGCGATGCTGACCGGCTCGCTCGGCATGCTCCCTTCGGCCAGCCTTGGCGCGCCGATGGCGAATGGTCGGCCAAAGGCCCTGTACGAACCCGTGCACGGCTCGGCCCCCGACATCGCCGGGCAGGGCAAGGCGAACCCGATCGCCTGCATCCTCAGCTTCGCGATGGCGCTGCGCTACAGCTTTGGCATGGGCGACGAAGCGGCACGCGTGGAACAGGCCGTTGAACGTGTTCTGGCCGACGGGATGCGCACTGCCGACCTGATGGGCCCGGCTGGCGGCACCCCGGTCAGCACCCAGCAGATGGGCGACGCCATCGTCGCCGCGCTTGAGGCCAGCCTCTGACCGCTGTTGCGGGTCTGCCGTCGACGTGACGGGCAGACCCGTTTTGCAACCTGTGTCCGGGGGGCACCCCCCCGGCGACGCCTCAAACGAGGCCGGGGTTTGCGCCCATGTCGAGCCCGGGGAATACGGTCTGCTCCAAGCGCCCGCGCTCGGCCCCCATGAGGGCATGCAGCACCCATGCCGCCACGCCGCGCACATCGGCCGTCGGCATCAGATCGCGCCCGGCGTAAAGGTCGCCTTCGGCCAGACCGGGCCAACGGCCCAGCACCTTGCCGCCCCGGATCGCCCCGCCCGCCGTGATCATCGCGCCGCCGGTGCCGTGGTCGGTGCCTTGCGACCCGTTTTGCCGCACCGTCCGCCCGAATTCCGTCATCGCGATAAATGCTGTCTTGGACCACACCGGCCCCATTCCGGCCCGAAGATCCAGGATAAGTTGCTGCAGGTTCGCCAGCGGGCGGCGGATGGCGCCCACCTGCCCGGCGTGGGTATCCCACCCCCCCAGCGACAGCGCCACGATCCGGGTATCCTCGCGCATCCGTTCCGCAGCAAAGCGGGCAAAGGCCGCAATATCGGGGTTCGGCTTTGGCTGGTCGGCCATCGGCGCGGGTGCGGCCATGGCGGGGGCGTCTGATGCGGCCATCATGTTGGCGCCCTCGGTCGCTTCCAGCGTTTCAGTCAGGTCCAGCGCGGTTGCCGCCGCCACATGGAACGGGGCATCGGCCTCATACAACCGCTCAAGCAGACGCCGCGCCTGCGGACTGACGCGCATTGCGGTGTTGGGCGCCCAGCGTTGCGCCGGGGCCGCCCCCATCAGGATCGGCAGCGCCTCGCGCCCGATGGCGAAGGCGGTTTCGGCCTCGGCGCCCGGTACCCCTTGCAACAGCCGGTTCAGCCAGCCATCGCGGTAAAGCCCCTGCGGCGTGTCCATCGCCGTGCCCGCCTCAAGCAGGTCCTGCCCGTCGAAATGGCTGCGCTGGTCCCGGTAAGGCGTTGAGACGGCCTGCACCACGCCCAGTTCGCCTGCCGCCCACAAAGGTGCAAGCCCGGCCAACTGCGGGTGCAACTGCCAGAAGCCGTCAAGTGCGGGCCCCTCGGTGGCGGCCAGATCAGGACGCCAGCGGCGAAAGGCCGGGTCGCCCACCGGGCGCACCACATCCAGCCCATCCATCGCCCCGCGCAGGATCACCACCACCAGCCGGTGGTCGAACGGCGCGCTGGCAAAGGTCGCATGGCTGAGCAACGGAAACGCCGCCGCCGAACACCCAAGCGCCAACCCACCCTGCAGAAAGCCGCGCCGATCCAAGGTCCGTGTCATCGTCGTCATCCCTTTCAGCGGCGGTTGAACTGCGGCGAGGCAAGCACCAGCCCCACGCCCTCGGCCTTGCGCTCGGCCCGTGATACCATCAGGCGAAGATCGTCGGAGGCGAGATCGGCCAGCGCATGGCCGACAAAATCCCGCGCATCCGGCAGGTCAGGCCGCAGACGAACCGGAATCTTCATCGCCCAGTCGATCCGGTTGGCCAGCGCATGAGGGGTGATCCAGTGATCGAACCCTTCTTCCCAGCCGTCCGGGCCGTTCGGGCTTTGCCACTTCTGGCCCATCGCAAGCATGGGTTCCAAGGCGGCGCGGCGGGTGAACTGATCGTTCCAGCGAAGGACCTCGGCCCCTGTCACCCCCAAAGCCCGCAGCCCGGCAACGATGAAGTCTAAAGGCTGGCGCGCCTTCTCGAGCACCGGGCGTAGCGCGGCGGGGTGATCGGCCAAGGCCCGACACACCGCCTTCAGGTCCCCATCGGTCTTGGACCAGACCGCGACAAGGTCGTTCACCAACACTGGCTCGGGGGTGTCCGACACGAAATGCACCGCAAGCTTGCCGCAGATATGGCGCGCCGTGCTCGGATGGGCGGCCAGATCGTCAAGCAACTGGTGAATATCTTCGATCCGCCCGGCGTTGCCGCCGCCATAGCTGCGCCCGAGCACGGTTTCCGCGCCGGGTTCTGCCCGGCGCGGCTGAAACGCCGTCCCCTCGGGTCCGGCCACCACCAGCCCGGTCAACAGCAGCGCGGTCTGGCGGACGTCGTGCTGGGTATAGCCGCCGTCCACGCCAAGCGTGTGCAGTTCCAGCAATTCGCGCGCAAGGTTTTCATTCAGTCCCACGCTCTTGCGCTGGCCCACAGGCGAGTCTGGTCCGGTCGAGGCGGTCTGGTTCAAAAACCCCAGCATTGCGGGATGCAATACTGCCGCGCGCAGCATCCGGGCGAAGGGCGCTGTCAGGTTGGGCCTGATCGCATCATCCGCCATTGCGGTGACCAACCCGCGCTCAATCACGTTCTCGATCCGCACGGTAAAATGGTCAGCCCAGAACCGCACCAGCCGTTCGCGAAACCCATCATCGCCGCTGACGGCACGGGCCAGTTCCGTGCGCGCGTTGCGCATCGTCCAGACCGCTGCCTCCTGGCGGACTGCGCGCCGCCCCTCAACTCCGGCCTTGGTGTCGTCCTTTTGCGCCCGCATCTGTGCGCGCCATTCGGCCGCCTGTTCCAGAACCGCGCGGGTGTCGGGTGCGGCAAATTCTTTCACCATCCGGTCGGGCTGCGCCAGTTGGTCCCCCGGTTTGCGCGCGGGAAGCTGCCCGGCGCGCGGACCAAAGCCAAATCGCTGCGCCAACAGGGCATCGGGTATAGACATCGCGCAAATCCCTTG
>JAUXPG010000062.1 GCA_030683915.1 Gemmobacter sp. | reverse complement strand
CCCCGACGACTTGCCGCCGCCCGACAGCTTTTCGTCTTCGCCCCTGAGGTCCGAGAAATTGGAACCGGTGCCCGAGCCATATTTGAACAGCCGCGCCTCCCGCACCCACAGGTCCATGATGCCGCCGTCGTTCACCAGATCGTCGCTGACCGACTGGATGAAGCAGGCGTGCGGCTGCGGGTGTTCATAGGCGGATTCGGATTTGACCAGCACGCCGGTTTTGAAGTCGACGTAGAAATGCCCCTGCGACGGGCCGTCGATGCCATAGGCCCAGTGCAGGCCGGTGTTGAACCACTGCGGGCTGTTCGGCGCGGCCATCTGACGGGCCAGCATGTAGCGCATTTCGTCGTAATAGGCGCGGGCGTCAGAGTCGGTGGTGAAGTATCCGCCCTTCCAACCCCAATAGGCCCAAGCCCCTGCCAGACGGTCAAACACCTGCCGCGCACTGGTTTCACCGACATACCGTTCGGCGGGCGGCAGCGCCGCCAGTGCCGCCTCGTCAGGGACCGAGCGCCACAGGAAGTCCGGCACACCCTTTTCGCGCACCGGCTTGAGGCGCGCGGGCACACCGGCCTTGCGGAAGTATTTCTGCGCCAGCACGTCCGATGCCACCTGGCTCCAGCCGGCGGGAACTTCGACCGCCTCGTTGCGGAACACGACCGTGCCGTCAGGGTTGCGGATTTCCGAGGTGGTGATGCCAAAGGCAAGGGCGCCATAGGCGCCGGTGGCTTCGGTGGTAAACTTGCGCTCGATCTTCATCTGCCCCGTTCCTCGTTTGCTGCGGGCTTGCTGCCCTGCCGCTTGAAATGTCCCCGTCGCAAGCGCGGGCCAGACAAGACCGCCCTTGCAGCCAATGGCCTGCAAAGGTGTTGCGTCTTGCGATGGTCGTTCCCGTGTTGCCTGTTTTCGACATATCCGAACCACTATATCTAGTGGCTCGGTCGCCGCCTCTGTCAAACTGTCGTAAACGCCGCGCCCCCGCAACGCTTTTTTTACGACTCGTCAGGCGAATTTTTGCTTGACGGGCGTTCGCGGCGGGGGCGGAAAAACCGGCCGATCTGGGGACAAGTCGGGGGACAACCCGCCGGGGAATCAGGGATGCGGTGCGGTTTCCCCAATGCGGCAACGGGGTTGCGCCCGGGTGTTCGCAAAGCGCTTCAGCGCGCCAGAACGAGGTCGGCCTTCAACCCGCCCAGCCCTGTGCTGTGGCCGAGCCGCAACGCGCCACCGTGGCCGTGGGCCACATCGGCGGCAATCGCAAGGCCCAGACCCACGCCGCCGCCCCGGTTGGGGTCACGGGCAGAATCAAGCCGGGTGAACGGGCGCATCGCCTCGTCCCGCCGGTCCGCCGGAATCCCGGGGCCATCATCCTCAACGGAAATGGTAAACGCGCTGTCGTCCCAGCTCAGGCTGATTTGGCTGTTGTCGGCATAGCGACCGGCGTTGTTGAGGAGATTCTCCACCGCCCGCGCCACCGAATCGGGGCGCAGGACCACGGGCGGCGGTGGCGGCCCTTCGGTCAGCACCACCCGCAGCCCTGCCCGCCGCGCCCGCGTTACCACCCCGGCCACCAAGGCGCCGGGGTCCACCGTGACAGGCTGTTCGGTCGCATCCCCTCGCGCGAAGGCCAAAAAGGCGTCGAGCATCCGCTCCATCTCGGCCACATCGGATTGCAGCGCCGCCACCTCGGGCGACGGGTCCAGCATGGCCAGTTCCAGCCGCATCCGCGTCAACGGCGTGCGAAGGTCGTGACTGACGCCCGACAGCATCAGCGTGCGCTGCTCGATCTGTCGTTCGATCCGCGCGCGCATGTCCAGAAACGCGGCCCCTGCGGCGCGCACCTCTTCGGCGCCGCGCGGCCGGTATGGCACGATGCGACCCTTGCCAAAGGCCTCGGCAGCCTCTGCCATCCGCTTGATCGGGCGAAGCTGGTTGCGCAGAAAGACATAGGCGATGACGGTCAGCAGCAGGCTGGCCAGCACCATCAACACCAGCAACTGGTGCGGGTTTGACGCCGACACGCGCCTGCGTTCGATGCGGATTTCCACCGGGCCGCTGGCGCTGTCGAGCCGGACCAGAACCTCGCGCCGATAGGTCAGCAGGTCCACGCCCTGCACGCCCGCCAACCCTTCGCGCAGCACGCGCTGAACGACGAGGCCGGAAAAATCACTGAACTCGCGCGCATCGCTGGCCGGTCCGTCACCGGCGGCCTGCACCACCAACCCCAAAGGCTCCGCCACCGCCTGTGCCGCCGCCAGCCCTTCGCCCGCCGCGGCCTGCACAAGCATCAGTTCAAGTACCACCCCCGAGGTCATCTGTTCGGTGACCCCCTCGAAATGGCGCTGGATGAAGGCGACCGACACCAGAAGCTGGATCGTGACGATGGGCGCCACGAGGATCAGCGCGGCACGGCCATAAAGGCTACGGGGAAACAGGGACCGGATGCGGACTGCCATGCGACCAGCATAGGCGCGTCGCGGGTCGCGGGCAATCTTGCGGTCAGGTTTCGTCCGGCAGCCGCTGCAACGCGCGGCGCGCGGCTTCTGGCACGGTGGCCCCGTCGCCAATACCAATCTGGCGCGCAAGACGAATAAGGTCTGAACAGTCGCCGGAAAACCGTTCCAGCACGATGTTGGAAAGGCGGGCCGCACCCTGCATCTGGCGCCGCGTCAGGATGGATACACCGTTGTAGAACCGGGTCGAGCCCGACAAGCCATATTCGAAGAACGTGAAGCTCAGCACGTTCTCCGAGCCTGTGGAACACAGCAGCGACACCCCGTCGAAATGCTGCATGAACACGCCGGAATAGGGCACCTTGCGCGCAAAGCGTCGCGTCCCGCGCCGCACAGGCTGCGGATAGAGATCAAAGGATTTCAGCATCTTGACGTTGTCGTAGGTGTGGACCCGCCAAAGCCCGGTGACGTATTTTCCCGGATGCGAAAACGACTTGCGCCAAAAGCGGTAAATGCCGTCGGGCATCAGGTAATGGTCGAACGGCCGCGCCTCGGGCGGCATGGCGATGTTGCGCAGGGTCAGCGCCGCGCGGAGCCGCCAATCGGCGCGAATCGACTCGATCGGTTCGAGCAGGATGCGGGCGTCCACCTCGAAATAGGCGCATATGCGCTGCAAGATATCGGGGCGTGGAAAGGCTTCGCCGCCAAGATAGCGGTTGAACTGGGTTCGGTTGATGCCGATGCGCCGACACAGATCAGAGATGGACGATTCGCCCCCGCACAAGACCCGCAGGTTCCGTCCGAAGATGGCCCGGACATCTGCGGGCGTTGATGTCTGCAGCCCCCGTGCCATTCGCACCACCCAGAGTTGAACGCCTGATCCGGGCCTCCCGCGGACCTGACGCTCCATAGCGTCACCTTGTCCCAGATTCAATATAACGCGTTCAGAATCGGCACAAGAGCCGACAGCCATGCACCAGAACAGCGGGGGGCATGACACATCAACGGGTCTGGAACCGCCGGAAGTCTGGGCTATCCTGTCCCAAAGGATGACGCTAGGGCAACCGGCGGAACGAACCGAAGGAAAGGATACCGGAATGGATGGTGTGGTGATCTATGTGTCAAAAGACAGGTCCCGTGCGATCATCTGGTGCAGCGACCACGGCCCGCTTGGTTTGGCCCGACGCGACGCGATGCCGCCCGCATCGCAACCGCCGCTGATCGTGGGTGAGTTGGTGCGATTCGAGGTGATCGACGATGCCGGCACGCGGCTTTGCGGCCGCCTGACGAGGGTGGATGCGCCCCGGGTCGAGGGCCTGCCGGACATTCTTCACAGCGAGGTGCGGGCCACCCAGCGCCGGTCGCACCTGCGGTTGGTCCCCCCATGCGCAACGCCGGAAACCATCGCGGCAAAAGCGGTCGCCTTGGGCCCGCATTGAGGCTAGCATGATGGGGTCCACCGCCACCGACCCCAAGGCCCCATGTCCCAACCACATTCCGACCTGCAGCCCGGCCGCAGCACCTCCGTAACTGCGGGTCTGCGGCGCGTTCTTGCGCCGAATCCTTCCGCGCTGACCGGGCCAGGCACCAACAGCTACATCGTGGGCGAAGGCCGGGTAGCGCTGATAGACCCCGGCCCCGACGATCCGGCGCATTTTGCGGCGCTGCTGGCGGCACTGGCGCCGGGCGAGGTGGTTGAGGCCATCATCGTGACCCATGCCCACCATGACCACTCTGCGCTTGCGCCCCGGTTGGCGGCCCATCTGCATGCCCCGGTGCTGGCCTTCGGCACGGCGTTGGAGGGGCGCAACCCCGCGCTCGCCGCCCTGCCCCATCTGGGCGGCGGCGAAGGGTTGGACCTCGGCTTTCGCCCAGATATGCGCCTTGCCGATGGCGACAGCGTGACCGGCCCGGACTGGTCGCTGCGCGCGCTGCACACGCCGGGGCACCTTGGAAACCATATCTGTCTGTCCTGGGGCGCAGCGCTGTTCTCTGGCGACATG
>JAUXPG010000039.1 GCA_030683915.1 Gemmobacter sp. | reverse complement strand
GACACGATGCAGAAGGACTTCGGGCGTAACACGAAGGAGACGCTTGATAAGCTGTCCAAGGACTGGAACCGGATCGGAATCAGCGATCTGGAGGCCAGCCGGATCGACTGGTCACAGTTTCTGCGGACTGGCAAAGTCAGCCTCGCCGCAAAGAAGGAGCTCCGGGAGCACCAACGCGACGCGTTGAAGGCAGTCACGGAGGGGCTGGCTGAGGCGGATCGCGGCAAGCTGATCATGGCTTGTGGGACAGGAAAGACCTTCACCGACTTAAGGATCGCTGAGGCGATGAGCGGGCCCGGGAAACGGGTCCTTTTCATGGTCCCGTCGCTTGCGCTGATGTCGCAGACGGTCCGAGAGTGGAAGAACGACTGCCGGGGCGACTTCACCGCCTTCTCAGCCTGTTCGGACACCAAGGTTGGGCGCAACGCCGACGCCGACAGCCTGGACCTGAATATCCACGATTGGCCTGCTGCCGGTTTCGCGGACATCAGGTTAAGCTAGCATAGCGCGGGCCTCGAACTCCATGGGGCTGAGGTAGCCATGTTTGGAATGCCGTCTGCGGGGGTTGTAGAAGCGTTCGATGTAATCGAAGACATCGGCTCGGGCTTCGTCGCGGGTGCGGTAAACCTTACGGGCCGTCCGTTCGGTCTTCAGCGATGAGAAGAAACATTCCATCGCCGAGTTGTCCCAGACGTTGCCGGCCCGGCTCATCGAGCAGGTGATGCCGTTGTCAGACAGAAGCCGTTGAAACTGCTCGCTTGTGTATTGCGATCCCTGGTCCGAGTGGTGGAGCGGCGCATCGGCCTTTCCACGTCGCCAGACGGCCATCATCAGCGCGTCCATGACCAGTGAAGCATCCCGATCAGCCTTCATGGACCAGCCCACGGCACGGCGTGAAAACAGGTCCAGCACGACCGCAACGTAGAGCCAGCCTTCCGCGGTCCAGATGTAGGTGAAATCGGCCAGCCACTTCTGGTCTGGCCGATCGGCCTGGAAGTCGCGGTCGAGGATGTTATCGGCGATGACCGATCGTTCCCCATCGTCCTTGGGCTTTCCACGGCGTCTGGGGCGTGCCCGTAAGGCATTGATCCGCATCAGCCGTTCGATCCGGTGAAGCCCGCAGGCAAGCCCCTTGTTCGCTACAAACGGTCCCCCGGACCGTTTGCTATACGCTCCAAGTCCAGAACATCGCGCCAGACGCGGCGGGCGCCATAGGTCCGGTCGCTGGCCTTGAAACTCGTCTCGATCGCCGTGACGAGTTTGGCATCATGGATATCGTGGTTGCTGGTCGGACGATTGAGCCACGCATGGAAGCCCGATCGCGAGACATCCAGCACTTCGCAAAGCCAGCTGACGGGCCAGATGTGGCGGTGCTTGGCGATGAAGGCGAACCTCATGTCGCCTCGCGCGCGAAAAAAGCTGCCGCTTTCTTCAGGATGTCACGCTCCGCACGAAGACGTGCGACCTCTTTCTTCAGCGCCGCAATCTCGGCCAAATCGGCCCGCATCTGTCCGTTCCCGGGAAAGGCCGCGGCAGGCGCAGCTGTCAGCTCCCGCATCCAGCGGCGCAGAACGCTCTCAGCCAAGTCGAGGTCACGCGCGGCCTGCGCCACCGCCACACCACGGTCCGTCACCATCTTTACGGCCTCTATCTTGAACTCACGGCTGAACTGCCGTCTCGTCATATCCAATCTCCAGTTCCTTGGTCACGATCTTATCTTCGTATCCACAAAACCGGCAGCAGGCCGAGTCAAACATCGCCAAGGCGCGATCCGGGACGATATCCTCACGGAACGGACCGCAGATCCGGGCGCACCGAAGATCGAACGCGGCCATCGCCCGCGCTTTCTGCTGTCGGGCCTTCTGACCTGCGGCTGCTGCGGGGCGGGCTACATCATGATCAGCGACAGCCGCTATGGCTGCGCGGCCGCGCGCAATTCCGGGACCTGCGCCAATCGCAAGACCATCAAGCGCACGGATGTCGAGACCCGGGTGCTGTCAGGCCTCAAGGACAAGCTGCTGCATCCCGACCTGATTCAGGAATTCATCGCGGAATTCCAGCGCGAGAGTCAGAAGGAGCGGCTGGCAAATCTCGCAGAACAAACCCAGGCGGAACGCCAGCTCGCCAAAGTTGCGAAGGAGATCGACAACATCGTCACCGCCATCACCCAAGGCATGTTCCATCCCAGCATGAAGGCGAAGATGGACGGGCTGGAAGCGCAGCGGGCAAGCCTGGAGGCAAAACTGGCCGCCCTGCCCCAGCAGACTCCCGTCGCGATCCATCCAGGCCTTGCCGAGATCTACGCGCGCAAGATCGCTGATCTGGTTTCCGCGCTGAACGAGCAGGACAAGCGCTCCGAGGCGGCGGACCTGCTGCGCGGGGTGATCGAGAAGATCATCCTGCGGCCCGATGCGGACGCCGCGAACGGGCATGCGATTGAGCTTTACGGCGAATTGGGCGCTATTTTGTCTTTGTGCGGCAATGACGTAGCCGCAAATGCCAACGCCCGCAGCATGGCTACGGGCGTGAGGCAATTGACGGTGGTTGCGGGGGCAGGATTTCAACACTGTTTTTCCCGGTACCGTAGTTGACCTACGCGACTTCACGCTTGCGCTGCGTTGGTTCGTCCTCTTGTTGGCCTGGACGATGCCGCCGCTGGACGTCGCGATCGTCAGGGCCTTTGGCGGGGTCGGACAGGCATTTACGGGGCTGCGGCTGTCAGCAGCACCCGTTGTGCTGCTTCCAGAGCTATGCATGTCCGATGACCACGGCGCAGGCAGGCGGCCGTGCAGGCCAGATCGGCTCGTTTACTGACGGCTGGTGAGTTCAGCGCAGAAGCCTGACGGGCATCGACAACCAGCTATGGCCGCACCAGCACCGCAACTTTCCTGTCACGCCATGGTCGCCGCGATCCGTTCGGCATAGGTCAGGAAGCGCAGGGATTGGGCCTCATCGGCGTAGTAGCTGTCCTGTCCGAGACGGCGGGAATAATCATAGAGTACCGCCATCTTCCAGGCTGCCATCGCGGCATACCAGCCAAGGTTCGACAAGTCCCGGCCCGAAATGGCCGAGTATCGCTCTATCAGCGCAGAAAGCGGCGGAAAGCCAGGGGCAAGGAAAGCGGCCGACAATTCCATCGTCGGGGTCAGTTCCCGAGCAGGATCCGGGTAGCAGACCATCAGATATCCAACGTCCAGCAGCGGGTCGCCCAAGGTGGCCAGTTCCCAGTCCAGCACTGCAGCCAGCCGGGGCGGCAGGCCCGGCGCCCACATGACGTTGCCAAGGCGGTAGTCGTTGTGCACGATTGAAGACCCGGATTCTGGTGGCACCCGGGTCGCCAGCCAGTCGTGCATCGCAAGCATGCCCCGCGGCAAGGCGGTGTCGCGCGCCGTCATCACGCCGTGCAGGCGCCGTAGATGACGGGCGTTGAAGCCCTCCGGGTTGCCGAACCCCGAGAGTCCGCAGGCGCGCCAGTCCACCGCATGCAAGGCTGCCAACCCGTCGACCAGTGCCAGGGCCAGCCCTTCGCGGTGTTCCGGCACAAGCCAGTCCGGCAAGGTGTCGCTGATGACAGTGCCCTGCACATGCTCCATCACGTAGAACGGGACGTCCAGCGCCTCGCCTGCCTGTGCGACGGCAAGAACGCGCGGCACAGGAACGCCGGACCCTTCGAGCGCCTTCAGGACCTGCGCCTCGCGCACAACGTCATGCGCGCCTTTCGGCAAAGGTGGCGGTGGCGGGCGGCGCAGGACCATGCCCGGACTGGACCGAATCAGATAGGTCAGGTTGGAATGCCCGGCCCCGATCCTGCGCGGGTTCAGCGGACCAGCGTGCAGCCCCCGCGCTGCCAAAAATGCAGACACGGCTCCGAGGGTGGTTGCGTCCCAGTCCCAGCTCATGCCCGGTTCAGCTCGATCAGGTGGTCGAGGTAATGCAGCGACCACTGGGTTTCGAACTGGCCTGCGGCCGCCTGTCCATCAATCGTGGCATCGCAGGCCGCTTCCATGATCATCGTGCCGTTCCGGCCCGGAGTTGGCAGACGGGCGATGCCGTAGCGCTCCATCGTCAGCAGGCAGGTGTCGCCCCGCGTATCGGTCATTTCCAGCCGCAGGGATTTCTGCCCCATCCGGTCGTCGTAGGTAGCGTTTTGCCTAACAGACCGGATCGGCACCAGTTCGCCATCGCGCACGACATAGCCGCCGACACCCCACTCGCCGCGCGCGATCCAGACCCAGGCGTTGACGACGCGGGACGCATCGGGGGTATAGGCAACCAGCCATTTCCAGTGCTGCGGCACACCCCACTGGCGCATTCCCCAAGAATGGTCTCGGTGGCCCATCCGGTCGAATTCCACCCGTCGCCCGCCAAATTCAATGAAGCCCTTGACCCAGCCGGTCTGCTCCAGTCGGTTCAGCGCAAACCACTGCGGCAGGCCATCGGGGTTCTGGTGATAGCTGAAAGGGTCATGAATGGCGGTGAAATCATAGGCCATCCGCACCTTTTCGCTTTCATAGGTAAAGCTCGCCCGGCCGGAATTCGCCGGCTGCACCAGGTGCATGCCTTCGAAACGCAAATCTTCGTAGTCCGCCTCGGGGCCGATCCGGGCACGCTTGAAATCTAGCACAAGGGGTTCATCGCCTTCGCCGATCACCACAACATTGCTACCGATCAGTCCGTCGCTGGTCATGTAGAGGTAGACCTGAAAACCCAGCCGCTCCTCGGGCATCATGCATTGCCAGAACAGCGAATCCCGCATGCGCTCACCGTTCTGGCCAAAGTGGCGCAGGTCGTCGTTGGGCAGATAGCCGGGGTCGGGGGTGCCCAAGGCGGTGCGGATGGGCGGAATCTTCATGCGGGCGCTCCGGTCTGGCAAGGATGGTCGCAAAGTGATCGTACAGTACTGTATAGTTATATCTCCCGGGGCAGGCAATCCAAGAATGACAACATGCTGATTGTATGCTTGCGTATCTGTATGGACTTCGCCCGCCTGGTCTGGAACACTGGACCGGATCAAGGTCGGAGGATTTGCCATGCTGGATGAACGCATTGCTTTGCTGCAGTCAGAGATCCCCGACGATCCGCCAGTGGGTTTCGTCCCGATTCCGACGGGAACCGGGTTCAACATCCTGATGGGTCCGCTTTTCGCCCGCGTGGTGGACGGGCGGTTGCGCATCGGCATGCGCATCGGACAGCGCCACATCAACCCGCACCAGACCTGTCATGGCGGCATTCTTGCGTCCTTTGCGGACATGCAGGTTTACGCAGCACAGATGGACCCGCGGTTGAAGAACACGCTGCTGCCAACGATGAACCTGAGCATCGATTTCTTGGCACCTGTTCTGCTGGGCGACTGGCTGGAAGGCGATACAGATTTGTTGCGTGTGTCAAAGACGGCAGTTTTCCTGCAATCTGTCGGCCGCGTCGGAGGCAAGCCGGTATTCCGGTCGTCGGGTATCTACAAACTGTCCGGAGCCGCCCCGCCCGAAGGCAGCTCGCTTGGCGCATTGTTCGACGATCTTGCCCCGGGTTGATACGCGGTTTACTTCCTATTGGTACCGTGGCCAAAAGGCCTGAGCAGACCGGAGCACCCATGGCCCGACCCGCGACCCGGCGCCTGCCGCGCGACCAGCGCGTTGCCGCCATCCTGCAGACCGCGCGTGTCGTCTTGCGCGAGCGCGGGTTCGAGAACTTCCTGACGCTGGAAGTGGCCGAACGCTGCGGCGTGTCCGAAGGTACGATCTACAAGTATTTCGCGTCAAAGCGCGACCTGCTGATAAAGGTGTCCGAGGACTGGTTCGACGAATTCTTGGATGACGACTATGCCGAGCGCACGAGCGGATCGTTGCGCGAGCGGTTGTTCCATGTCATCTGGCGCAGCCTCTCGGTGGTCAAGCGTGAACCCGTCCTGACCCGGTTCGTGCTGCTGGACCTGCGCTCGGATCCGAATTACCGCAACCTGCGCATCTACGAACAGAACCGCGAGATCGTCGCGCGCGTGACCCGTGTCATCCAAGACGGCATGACCAGCGGCGAGATCCGTTCCGACATCCCGCTTACCCTGGTGCGCGATATGGTCTTTGGCGGCATCGAACATCAGACTTGGGCCTATCTGCGCGGCGAAGGCGATTTCTCGGTCGAGGTTTCGGCCGAAGGGTTGACCGACGTCCTGTTGCGCGGCATCGGCGCGCCTGTGGAAGCCCCGCCGGCACCCGACGCCTTGACGCAAGCTGTGGCGCGGCTGGAGGCGATTGCCGACCGGCTTGAGCCGGATCAGCGCTAGGCCGGGATCACGCCTTTTTCCGCCAGCGCGGCAAGGCGCGCCCTGTCCAGGCCCCAGCTTTCAAGCGTTGTCATCGTGCTTGCGCGCGCATCCGGAGGCGGGGCAGCGGGGGTGCAATTGGTGCGACTGAACCGGGGGGCGGGTGCCGGTTCGGTAACGCCGTCGACAGCCCTGAACATGCCGCGCGCTGTTGCAAGCGGATGTGTCGTGCATTCGTCCATGTCCAGCACGGGCGAGACGCAGGCATCGGTCCCGGCAAAGGCTGCCTCCCATTCGTCGCGGGTCCGGGTGCGAAAGCGCTCTGCCAGAATGGCGCGCAGCTCATGCCAACGGGTTGCATCGTGCTGTTTCGGCAATGTGGCGGGGTCCAGCCCGAGCACCGACAGCATTTCGAGATAGAACCGCTTCTCTACCGCGCCCACAGCCATGTGTCGACCATCTGCCGTGGGATAAGTCGCGTACCACGGCGCCCCGCCATCGACCGCGTTCGTGCCACGGTCCAGCGACCAGATGCCGGCCTGCCGGTACCCGTAGTGCATGGCCATCAGGGCGCCAACACCGTCCACCATGGCGGCGTCGATCACCTGGCCCTTGCCCGAAGCGCGTTGTTCCACCAGCGCGGCCATCAGCCCCATCGCCAGGAACATCGAGCCGCCGCCGAAATCGCCGATCAGGTTCAGGGGCACCACCGGGTCGCCGCCTTGCGGCCCGATCGCCGCCAGTGCGCCGGTCATCGCGATGTAATTGATGTCATGCCCGGCACGGTCGCGCAGCGGCCCGTCCTGGCCCCACCCGGTCATCCGGCCATAGATCAGCCGCGGGTTGACGGCGTGGCAAACCTCGGGGCCAAGCCCGAGCCGTTCCATCACGCCGGGACGAAAGCCTTCGATCAGGATGTCGGCCCCGGCAATCAGGTCGCGCACCAGCGCCACCCCGTCCGGGGCCTTCAGATCGACCGCCACCGCCTGCTTGCCACGGTTGAGAAAATCGTAACGCGTGGGGATCTCAAGCCCGAGGTCAGCCGCGGCCATGCGTTGGACGCTGACCACGGTCGCGCCAAGATCGGCCAGCAGCATCCCGCAAAACGGGGCAGGGCCGATGTTCGACATCTCGACCACACGAATTCCGGCCAATGGCCCCATGGCAATGCCTCCTGTGCTGCTCTGGTGATTCATGCTCATCCAGAGTCGAACTGCCGTACCCGGCAGCATGTCCCTTGAAATTCAGCGTTATTCTGCCGTAAGGCGCCGTGTCAACCAATTTGTATGCGTAGCGTACGATTCTGATTTGACATGAAGTGGTGAGTGCGGCTAACCTTACGCCAGCCAAAACAGGAAAGTCACCATGGACAGCCAGCAGATCCTGGGCATTTTTGCCGCAGCCGCCAACGATCCGCTGGGGTATGCCCGCGCCTGGAAGGACCGCACCGGGCGGCCGGTGATCGGGTCCTTTCCGATGAACTTTCCCGGCGAACTGGCCCATGCTGCCGGAACGCTGCCGATGATCTTGCAGGAATCGCCCGATCCGATCACGGTGGGCCATGGCCTGCTGTTCCCGTTCTACTGCGGTTACACCCGTAGCATGGTCGATCAGGCCGCGCGCGGCGATTTCGACGTGCTGGATGCCATCATGTTCGGCGATCACTGTGTACAGTTGCTGGGCGCGGCCGACGCCATCCGGGTGCAGCTGACCCAGACGCGGGTGATTTTCTTCCAGCTGATTTCCTCGATGTGCGACCCCTGGACCCAAGGGCGGTCCGAGGAGAGCTTTGCCGCCTTGCGCGCGGAACTGGAGGACCTGTTGGGGGCGCCGGTGCCGGACGCGGCACTGCATGACTCGATCCGACTGTTCAACCGCAACAGGGTCCTGATCCGCAAGCTGTACGACATGCGCAAGACCGGCAAGGCGCCGCTGCGAGCCGCCGAGATGCAGCACGTCGTGAAGTCCTCGATGATCATGGACAAGGCCGAACACACGGCACTGCTGGAACAGCTGGTTGCCTTCCACGAACAGGCCGCCCCGCAAGCGCAACCCGGGATGCGGCTTCATCTGTCAGGGCATTTCTGCCAGGCGCCCAAGCCCGAGATCCTCTCGATGATCGAGGACTGTGGCGCCATCATCGTGGGCGACGACCTCTACCATGGGTTCCGCTACATCTCGACCGACGTGCCGGAAATCGGCGACCCGATTGCCGGTCTGGCGCGCTGGTATCTGGATCGCAACACCGGCGTACCCTGCCCGACCCGCGTGCAGAACAACGTCGACTGGGACGCCTACCTGCTGGACGCCATCGCCGAGGAACGCGCCGACGGCATGATCGTGCTGATGGCCAAGTTCTGCGAACCGCACATGTACTATTACCCCGAGGTCAAGGAAGCCTTCGAGGCGCGTGGCGTTCCGCATCTTCTTATCGAGACGGAACACGAATCCATGGCGCTCGAAGGGCTGAAAACCCGAGTCGAGACCTTTGTCGAAATCATCCGCCGCCGTGCCGCCGCAGCCTGAAGGACAGCCCCATGAACATTTCCGTGCCGCACGACAAACGCGCCAACAAGCTGAAGTCAACCCGGATCGCCGGGAAACTGGTCAATGACTACTGGCAGATGGTCTGGCGTGCCAAGGAAGAAGGCAAGCTGATCTGCTGGTACGAAGGGTCGGCCATCAATCCCTTCCTGGAGGCCGCCGACATCTGCTGGGTGCATGGCGAGGCCTATTCCGCCATGCTGGCCGCCCGCCATCAGGAGGTGAAGGCCCAGCAGGCCGCCGAGGAACGCGGCTACATGAAGGAGCTGTGCTCTTACGCCCGCACGCACCTTGGCTGCGCCGTGTCGAACCAGCGCACCCGCAACGATACCGATACCGGCATCGCCTTCGGACCCGAGGATGATGACCTGTCGGCAAAGCTGCCGCCGCCTGACATGATCATTTCCGCCTATGCCTATTGCTCTACTGGGCAGCAGTGGGACGAGATGACCAGTCGCGTCTTTGGGAAGAAGATCCCGATCTTCAACGTCTCTCTGCCATGGATCTGGGGCGCCAAGAAGGATGCAGGCTATTTGCGCGGGCAGGAATGGGAAGAAACCTCACGCTATGTCGAACGCCAGTTGTACGACATGGTCAAGTTTATCGAGGAACGCACCGGCAAGCCTTACCCGTGGGACCGCCTGCGCGCGATGATGGCGGATATCCGTCGCGCATCCGAACTGCGGTTGGAGGCGATGGAGTTGTGCACCAACACCCCCGCCCCCGCCAGTTTCTTTGACTGGGTGGTGTCGATCGCACCCATCAACAACCTGCCGGTGGACGGCGTGGTGCAATACTTCGAAACCGTGCTGGCCGAGGTCAAGGCCCGGGTGGCAGCAGGCGAAGGCGCGGTCCCGACCGAGAAATACCGTCTGTTCTTTGACGGCATCATGAACTGGAACAAGGTCGGCTGGCTGGCGGAAAAGTTCGCGCGCTACGATGCCAACGTGGTGGCCGGCCGCTATACCCATATGGCGTTCTGGCAGGAACCGTCGCTGATCAATCCGCAGGACCCGGTGCTTGGGATGGCGCAAAACTATCTGATCTGCCCCAACAATCACGCATCCCCCATCCTGATCGACCTGATCATGGGACTGTGCGAGAAATTCAAGGTGGACGGCATGGTCATCCACGCCTCGCGCACCTGCCGGGCGTTTACCAACCCGCAATTCCTGATCGCCGATGCGGCGCACAAACGGCTTGGCCTGCAAACCTCGATGTTCGAAGGCGACGTGACGGACGAATCGTTCTACAAGGACGAACTTCTGAACAGCCGGGTGGAGGCGATGTTCGAAGCCATCGATTCCCGTCGGCTGCTGGTGTGAAGGAGACCGCGATGAAACAGCACGTCATGGGTATCGATTTTGGGTCCACCACCGCAAAAACGGTGATCCTGGACCTGAAAGGCAGGATGGTTGCGTCCCGCGTGTCGCACATGGGCGCGGTCAGCGGTGATGGGGTCAAGGATTCGGTTGCAGGCGCGCTGGAGGATGCGGGCCTGACGCAAGCCGACATCGGGCGCACGGTGTCCACCGGTTATGGCCGCCGGATGCTGGATATTGCCGACAAGAACTTTACCGAAATCACCTGTCACGCGCGCGGCGCCGTTTCGATGGTGCCCGATGCCCGGCTGGTCATCGACATCGGCGGCCAGGATAGCAAGGTGATTTCCGTCGACAGCAACGGGCTGGTGGCGCAGTTCGCCATGAACGACCGCTGCGCCGCTGGCACCGGCAAGTTTCTGGAGGCGCTCGCCCGCGCGATGGAGGTGCAGTTGGACGATATGGGCGACATCGCGCTGGAAGCGACACAAACCCTGAAAATCTCCAGCATGTGCGCGACCTTCGCAGAAACCGAGGTGATTTCGCTGCTGGCCGAAGGGCAGACCAAACCCGATGTGCTGGGCGCGGTTCATGCCGCCATTGCCGCGCGCACGCTGGGGCTGGTTGGCCGGGTCGGCAAGAAAGGCCCGGTCGTGATGACAGGCGGCGTGGCCCGCAACCCCGCCGCCGTCCACCACATCGAAAAGGCGCTGGGAATGCCGCTGATCCTGCCGGAAACCCCGCAGATTGCCGGCGCGCTGGGAGCGGCGCTGATCGCACTCGATGACTATCGCGCTGAACACAAGCTGGCGATTTCCGAAGCCGACGACGATGCGATGGACCGCCAGATGGCCGAGGACAAGGCCTGCATCCCGGGCTGCAAGGGCGTGCCGGGCAGCATGGTGGTGGAGCCTGCCTTGCCTGCGAAGGGCAAGCTGGGTCGCCTCCTGGGCGCCATCCAGAACAACCTGTGACACGATGGACCGCTTTCCGGCACTGCGTCTGATCCTGCGCTTGGGCCGCATAGGCCCGACGCTGGTCGCGTTCAGCTGTTCTGGGCTGTGGCTGTGGCAGTTCTGGGGCGTTGTCGGCTGGGTTGGTGCGTTGCCTGTGCTGGTCGTGACCTACTTCCTGCTGAAAAGTTATGTCGAGCTTGTGCAGATCATCAGCGAAACGGTGCACTGACGATGCAGGTCAGGGCCGCGTTTGCCTTTGCCCAGAACCAGCCCATCGCGGTGGGTGATTTCACGCTAGACGGCCCCGGCCCTGGCGAGGTTCTGGTGGAACTGCGCGCGGCAGGCCTGTGCCATTCCGACATGTCATTCTTTGATGGGTCGCGAGTCTGGTCGGATTATCCGATCGTGCTGGGCCATGAAGGCGCCGGAGTGGTGCGCGAGGTAGGGCCGGGCGTCACCTCGGTCCGGGCGGGGGATCATGTCATCACGGTGGGAATCCCGGAATGCGGCACCTGCCCGGCCTGCCTGTCGCCTCGTACCAACCTGTGCGACACCTATTTCCAACCGACCACGCGGCGGGTGTTTGCCCAAAAAGGCCAGCAGGTTCGGGCGTTCTGCGAGTTGGGCACTTTTTGCAACTTCGTCACCATCCGTGAAACCCAAGCCTGCGTGATCCGCCGCGACGTGCCGCTGGATGTGGTGTGCTGCCTGGCCTGTGCCGGGGCAACCGGCGTGGGTTCGGCCATCTTCACTGCGAAAATGGAACCAGGCAGCACGGCCATCGTGTTCGGCCTTGGCGGGATCGGGCTGAACGTCGTCGAAGGTGCCCGCATCGCCGGGGCATCGCGCATCATCGGCATCGACACCAACCCGGCCAAGGAAGGCCCTGCCCGCACCGCCGGGGCGACCGAGGTTCTGAACCCCGCCACGACCCCTGACCTTCTGGGCACGCTGCGCGAGATGACTGGCGGCGGGGCGGATTACGCCTTTGATTGCGTGGGCGGTACCGACCTTTTGCGCATGGCGGTCGAATCCACCCGCATCGGCTGGGGCACCACGGTCAGCATCGGCATCTTTCCCGGCGCACAGGAAATCGCGTTGCGGCCCCGGGCAATCCAGGAAGGGCGGCGTCTGATCGGGTCCTACCTTGGCAACATCAAGACGCGCAGCGAACTGCCGCGGTTGGCCGACTGGTATGCCGAAGGCCGCCTGCGGATGGACAACCTGATCTCGCATCGCATCGACCTTGAAGACATCGGCCACGGCTTTGACCTGATCCGGCAAGGCGCGGCACGGCGCGTCGTGATCGACTTCTGACCTGGGCCGGATGGCCCCTTTCGGCGAGGAGAGTGACCATGCCAACCACAGCACCGAAACCGGACGGCCGACACAGCAGCATCTGCCGACTTTGCCTGTCCTATTGCCCGATCGAGGTCGAGGTCCGGAACGGCATGGTGGCTTCGGTGCATGGCGATCCGACAGGCACGCCGTGGAACGGCTTTCTCTGCCCCAAGGGCAGGGCCTTGCCCGCACAGCACACCGCCGCCGACCGTCTGCTGCACCCGGTGCGCCGGACCGCCGCAGACACTTTCGCACCTGCGGCCAGCGCGGATGTCATTGCCGACATCGCGGCCCGCCTGCACGGCATCATCGACGCGCACGGTCCACAATCGGTGGCACTGTATATCGGAACCGGCGTGGTTTCGAACCCCACGATGCAATGGCCTGTCGCGGCCTTCATGCGGGCGCTGGGATCGCCGATGGTGTTTTCGGCCGCCACCATCGACAAGCCAGGGGCCAATGTCGCGCAGGCGCTGCACGGGTTGTGGCAGGCCGGCGGCTACCGGATGGAAGATTGTGATGCCTGGCTGATCGTCGGGGGCAATCCGGTCATTGCGCGGTCCAACGGCGCTCCTCCCAACAATCCCGGGCTGCGGCTGAAGGAGGCGGCAGCACGCGGCATGGCACTGATCGTCATCGACCCGCGCCAGACCGAAACCGCCCGCCGCGCGCGGCATCACCTGCGCGTGCGTCCGGGGCAGGATGCGGTCCTGCTGGCCGGGATGCTGCGGGTGATCCTGGCCGAAGGGCTGGAGGATCGCGAATTTCTGACCACCCATGCGCAGGGCCTTGATGCGCTGCGGGAGGCGGTTTCACCCTTTGACCTCGAGTTTGTCGAGGCTCGCACCGGCGTTCCCGCTGCGCAGATCGTCGCCGCAGCGCGCGATTTCGCCCGTGCGCGGCGGGCCGGGGCGGTCTGCTCCACCGGACCAAGTTTTGCCCCGCACGGAACGCTGTCATTTTATCTGGCCTTGTGCCTCAACACCGTGTGCGGCCACTGGCCCCGGGAAGGGGAACCAGCGCCCTTTCCCAACATTCTGCTGCCGGCCTTCACCCCCCGGGCGCAGGCTTGGGCACCTTATCCGGCTGTCGGGGCGTTCCAGCTTTCGGCGACGGGCTTGCCGCTGAACGCAAGCGGGCTGCCTACGGCCGGCTTGCCGGACCAGATCCTGACAGACACCCCCGATCGAATCCGCGCGCTGCTGTGCATCGGCGGGAACCCGGTACTGTCTTGGCCAGACCAGCGCACCACCGAACGGGCGCTTTCTGCGCTGGACCTTCTGGTCGTCAGCGACTTCAGGCTCACGGCAACTGCGGAACTGGCGCATTTCGTGGTGCCACCGCCGCTGACACTGGAAATTCCCGGCAATACGCAGATGATCGAATGGCTGAAGTACATCGGCGTGACCCGGGGCATGTCGGTGCCGTGGGCGCAAGCGACGCCTGCCATTGTGGCCCCACCCGAAGGGGCCGACCTTCTGGATGAAGGCAGCTTTCTTTTCTTGCTAGCGCAACGGATGGGGCTGGACCTGACATTGAACTTCGTATCGGGCCTCGGACCGCACGCCGAAGTGCCGCTGCGCAGTGTTCCGCTGGACATGTCCGGCCCACCACCGTCGCTTGAAACCATATATGATCTCGCCTGTGCGGGATCTCGCGTCGCACTTGGGCAGGTCCGGCAACAGTCGCGTGGTGCCCTGCATGATCTGTCGCATGTCACCGTGGAAGGTCCCTTGCCCGGAGCAGACACCCGTATGGAGCTTGCCGACCCGATGATGCTGTCTGACCTTGAAGCAGTTTTGCGCGAAACGCGCACCACCGCGCCAGGCGAGGTGCTGCTCACCTGCCGCAGGGTGAACAACTACATGAACTCGGTCGGTCAGGACCTTGCCGCGCTTGGCGAGCCGATCAATCCCCTGGCGATGCACCCGGATGACATCAACGCGCTGGGGCTGACCGGGGCGCGCCGTGTCCTCGTGGAAGGACAGCACGGAACGCTGGTCTGTGCGTTGTCGGCGGACAATACGCTATTGCCCGGGACGGCATCGCTTTCGCACGGCTTCGGCGGCAGGATGGCATCGACGGTCGGTGCCGGGACATCGGTCGCCCAGCTGGTTGGGATGGACGAAAGGGACCCGGTCACAGGCATGCCGCGGATGACGGCGATTCCGGTGCGCGTCGTGACGGCCCCATGACGCAACGTCACGTCACGACAGGCTTTAATGGCTTTTCAATGTGTCATTAGTGGCGTATCGTAAGCCAGACGCATCAGAGCCCGGAGTCCCCCAATGTCTGCCGCCCGCGATCGCTTCGCCCTTGGCGACAATCCGACTCCGGCCTTCATCGCCGAAATGCGCCGCCGCTTTCCGGTGGAGCCCGAGGTGGATGCGCTGTTCTGCCGCAAGATGGAACGGCGCAGCGGCCCGGAGTACCACAGGCTGTCCATCGACGACCTGAACGCATGCATCGAGCGGATGCTGACCGATCTGGGCCTGACCGGCTGGACCGTCCGCGACCAACGCTGGTTCACCGGCGGGGTGTCAAAAATCCAGTTGGGCTTTACGCTCGACTGGACCGACGGTGATGGCAGCCCCCGCAGCGAACGTCTTGTGGTGCGGATGGACCCGAACGAAGGGTCAAACACCACCAGCCGCCTGCGCGAATACGAACTGCTGCGCGCCTTCGCCGGCACGCTTCCGGTGCCGCAGGCCTTCTGGCTGGACCGCGATGCCCGCTGGTTCCCAGAGCCTGCGCTGATCTACGCCTTTGCCGAAGGGGTCACCAAGCCGCGCCAGACCACCACGGGTCAGGTCAGCGGCATGGGCACCAACTTCGGACCGCGCCTGCGCGAACCCCTGGCCCGGCAGTTTCTGGATCATCTGGTGCGTATCCACACCTTCGACCATGCCGCGCACCGCTTCGAAAGCATGGCTATCCCGGGCATCGGCGGCACCGAAGGGGCGGAATGGCAGTTGAACCGGGCATTGCGGATCTGGGAGGAGGATCGTTGCGAAGATTTTCCTCTGATGGACTTGGCGGCAGAATGGCTGCGCGCGAATGTGCCGGCGCTGGACCATGTCAGCATGGTGCATGGCGACTATCGCAGCGGCAATTTCCTGTTCGACGAGGAGTCCG
Source organism: Gemmobacter sp. (assembly GCA_030683915.1). GTDB lineage: Bacteria > Pseudomonadota > Alphaproteobacteria > Rhodobacterales > Rhodobacteraceae > Wagnerdoeblera. Next base: position 140 of record JAUXPG010000039.1, on the reverse strand, counting down.
GCCGGATCAATGCCTGGCTGGACTGGGAACGGGCCCATCTTGGCGACCGGCACCGCGACTTGGCATGGACCACCCAGATGAGCTTTGGACATTACGCCGAGGATGGGAAAACCTACCTTGTCTGCGGCCTGATCCCGCTT
>JAUXPG010000012.1 GCA_030683915.1 Gemmobacter sp. | reverse complement strand
CTACGCGGCGCCGCTGCTATCAACGGTGGCGCTGGTGGCTGCGGGGGCGGCCACGGCCAGCCCGGTGCTCGGCCTTGCCGCCCTGCTGATCGCCGGGGGCGCGTTGCTGGCGGCACGCGCTGGCCGCAAGGCGTGACGCAGCGCTTGCAAACTCATCGCATTTCGCGCTGAGGTGGTGCGGGGGCAACCTGACGGGGATCGTCGCATGGGCAGCATGGCCGGCAAACTGCGCGTCGCACCGCAGCGGCGGCTTGCGCTGACCCCGCAGGTGCGGCGCGCGCTGGATCTGTTGCGGATGGACGCAGCCGCCCTCGCCCGCTTGTTAGAAGACGAGGCCGCCGCAAACCCGTGGCTGGTGCTGACCTGGCCAAGGGCGGTTGGCGGCGATATGCCCGATGTGCCGGCGCCGGGGCCGGGCCTTCAGGCACACGTCCAAGGCTGGATCGTCGCGCAGTTCCCGCCCGGGCAGGACCGCGACTTGGCGCTGGAACTGGCAGGCGCCTTGGAACCGACCGGCTGGCTGGGCGACCCGCCGGAGCATATCGCGGCGCGTCTGGGGCTGCCTGTCGGGCGGGTGCAAGAGGTGCTGACAACCGTCCAGCGCATCGAACCTGCGGGGCTCTTCGCCCGCGATCTCGCGGATTGCCTGCGCCTGCAGGCGCAGGCCGCGGGCTGGCTTGATGCGGCGATGCGCGCGCTGTTGGCGCGGCTGGATCTGCTGGCCCAAAGCGGGGCCGAGGCTGTGGCCCGCGCCGCTGGCCTTCCGCGCGATTCGGTGGCGGTGGCGGTGGCCCGGCTACGCGGGTTCGACCCCAAGCCCGGCCTTGCATTTGACGCCGGGCAACCCGCGCCCTCGCGCACCCCGGTGGCGGATGTGTTGGCCCAACGACGGGCCGATGGCACGTGGCGCGCGGTACTGAACCCCGCGGCGTTGCCCCATGCGGCGCTCCGCGCAGGCGCCGGGCTGGACGACGCCGCCGCGCGGGCAGCGGCCGATCTCGTTGCGTTGCTGGATCGCCGCAACCGGACGCTCATCAACATCGTTGATGCCGTGCTGGCCGTGCAGGGTACGGCGCTGGAACGCGGCGCCTGCGCGATGCGCCCGCTGACCCGCGCCGCAATTGCCGAGGCAACCGGGTTGGCCGCAAGTACCGTTGGCCGTGCCCTGCAGGGGGTGCGGATGGCAACGCCACAGGGCATGGTCGAGATGGCGGTGTTCTTTCCTGCGGCGCTGGGGCCCATAGGATCGGCGGCACAGGCGCAGGCCGCCTTGCGGGCGCTTATCGCGGCCGAGAGCCGCGCGGCGCCATTGTCCGACACCCGGCTCGCCACAGCCCTTGTGGCGCAAGGGATCGCCGTCTCGCGCCGGACGGTGGCAAAATACCGCGACCGGCTGGGCCTACCTGCCGCACATCTGCGCAAACAGCCCGTTGGGCATTAGGGCACCCGGGCCGCAAGGCGCGCGCCGGGGACGGGGGTTCAATGCCCCCGGCCCCGGCGGTCCCTCAGCCGTACTTCGCGACCGGGGTTCCGGCTATGGCCGACATGTTGAGCAGCCCGCGCGCGGTGATTGCCGGCGTGACGATATGCGCGCGGTTGCCCATCCCCATCAGGATCGGGCCAACCTCAAGGCCGCCCGCCCGTGTCTTGAGGATGTTGCGAACTGCGCTAGCCGCATCTGTGGTGGCAAACACCAGCACGTTTGCCGGCCCGTCAAACCGCGCGTTCGGAAAGATCCGGCCACGGATGTCCGGGTCCAGCGCAACATCCACCGTCATTTCGCCTTCATAGGCGAAATCAGGCTCGCGGGAGTCCAGAAGTTCCAGCGCCGCGCGCATCCTCTGGCCGGAAGACGTATCAAGGTTGCCAAATTGCGATGATGAACACAGCGCAATTTTAGGCGTGATGCCGAACCGCCGCACATGGCGCGCGGCGCCCAGCACGGTATCGGCGATCTGCTGCGGCGAAGGTTCGGCGTTCACTTGCGTGTCAGCAATGAACAGCGGCCCTTCGGACTGGATGATCAGGCTAAGCGCCCCGACCGGGTGCAGCCCCCCCCGCGCCAGCACCTGACGCACGTAGTTCAGATGCCACAGATACTGTCCAAGAGTGCCGCAGATAAGGCTGTCGGCCTCGCCTCGGTGAACCATGATGGCACCGATCGCCGTGGTGTTGGTCCGCAGGACGGCCTTCGCGATGTCCGGCGTCACGCCCCGGCGTTCCATCAGCTGATGATAGGTTTCCCAATATTCGCGATACCGGCTATCCGATTCGGGGTTCACGATCTGGAAATCGCGTTCCGGCCGGATGGGCAGGCCCGCGCGTTCGCAGCGCATGGCGATAACCTCGGGTCGCCCGATCAGGATCGGGATCTCGGTGGTTTCCTCCATGATCGCATGGGCGGCGCGCAGCACCCGTTCGTCCTCGCCTTCGGCAAACACCAGACGGCGGGCGGCGGTGCGCGCGGCGTCGAACACCGGCCGCATCAAGAGGGCCGAGCGGAACACCGATCCGTCCAGTTTTTGCTTGTAGGCGTCCAGATCGGCCAAGGGGCGGGTGGCAACCCCTGTCTCCATCGCCGCCTTGGCCACTGCGCTGGCAACCACCCCCATAAGGCGCGGGTCAAAGGGCTTGGGGATCAGATAGTCGGCGCCAAAGGTCAGCTGCTCGCCACGATAGGCCGCCGCCGCTTCGGCGCTGGTGGTCGCACGGGCCAGGGCCGCGATGCCCTCGATGCAGGCCAGTTGCATCGCGTCGTTGATCTCGGTCGCACCCACATCCAGCGCGCCGCGAAAGATGAACGGGAAGCAAAGGACGTTGTTGACCTGATTGGGGTAATCGCTCCGCCCGGTCGCTATGATCGCCCCCGGCGCAACGCTTCGCACCGCATCCGGCATGATTTCGGGGGTCGGGTTGGCCAGCGCAAAGATGATCGGGTTTTCGGCCATCAAAGCCACCATGTCCGGCGTAAGAACGCCCGGACCCGACAGCCCAAGAAACAGATCCGCGCCGCCGATTACATCGGCCAGCACGCGTGCGCCGCCCGGTTGGGCATAGGCGGCCTTTTGCGGGTTCATGTCGGTTTCGCGGCCTTCATGGACGAGCCCGTGCAGGTCGCAAAGCCAGACATTCTCGCGCTTGACGCCCAGTTTGAGCAGCATGTTGAGGCAGGCGATGCCTGCCGCCCCGCCGCCGGTGCTGACGACCTTGATGTCGTCGAACCGCTTGCCTGCCACATGCAGCGCGTTGGTCGCCGCCGCCCCGACCACGATGGCGGTGCCATGCTGGTCGTCGTGAAACACCGGAATGCCCATGCGTTCGCGGCAGAGCTTTTCCACGATGAAACAGTCGGGGGCCTTGATGTCCTCAAGGTTGATGGCGCCGAAGGTCGGTTCCAGCGCGCACACGATGTCGGCCAGTTTGTAAGGGTCGGGTTCGTTCAACTCGATGTCAAAGCAATCGATGTTGGCGAATTTCTTGAACAGGACCGCCTTGCCCTCCATCACCGGCTTGGAGGCAAGCGCACCGATGTTGCCAAGGCCCAGCACCGCGGTGCCGTTGGTCACCACGGCGACCAGATTGCCCCGCGCCGTGAACCGCGCGGCATTGGCCGGATCGGCCTTGATTTCAAGGCAGGCTTCCGCGACGCCGGGCGAATAGGCGCGGCTCAGGTCGCGACCGTTCGCCAGCGGTTTGGTTGCGCGGATCTCGAGCTTTCCGGGCTTGGGGAATTCGTGATAATCCAGCGCCGCCTGCCGGGCGTTTTCCTGCCGTGCGTCTTCCATCGATCCCCCTCCGGATATTTGTTTAATGTTAAACTATATACTGGATACGGCGTATAGCGCTTTTTGCGCCACTGTTTCAAGGAAAACCGGCGAGTCGCCCTGCGGACCGGCACCGAAGCCGGGGGTTTCACACCCCCGCGCCCCCGTGGGATATTTGGATCAGAGCGAATGCGCGCGCGGGCCTAGTCTTGCCAGCGGGACAAGGCAGCTTCGTCCTCGTCGCGGGCAGCGACCCATGCACTGTCGGATCCGACGCGCTCGTTTTTCCAGAACGGGGCGCGGGATTTGAGATAATCCATCAGGAATTCGGCCGCGGCAAAGGCATCGGCCCGGTGGCGCGACGCGGTGGCGACCATCATGATCAGGTCGCCTGGGCGGAGTTGCCCGTAGCGGTGGATTATCAGCGCATCGGCCAGCGACCAACGCGCCATCGCTTCGGCGCGGATTGCGGTCAGCGCCTTTTCGGTCATACCGGGGTAATGCTCGATCTCCATTCCGGAGAGTCCACCCGGCACATCGCGCACAAGGCCCGTGAAGGTGACCACGGCGCCAGCGCCGGAGGCACGCGCGGCAAAGCCCGCAGTTTCGGCGCCAAGATCGAACAGTTCCTCCTGCACCCGGACGGTCACCGGATCAGCCTCCTGTCATCGGCGGGAAGAACGCCACCTCGCGCACACCCGACAAGGGGGCATCAAAATCAGACAGATCCTGATCCAGCGCCACGCGCAAGGCGCTGAGGTCGGCAAAGGCGGCAGCATAGCGGTCTTCGCGCGCGGCAAGTTCCGCCACCAACGCGGCGACCGTAGGGGCCTTGGTTTCGATCCGTTCGCGGGGCAGTCCGATGCGTTCGCGCACCCAGGCGAAATACAGCACATCCAAGATCATCGTGGTTCGTCCCTCAGATGCGGCAACGCCTTGCGGAAGTATTCCCACCCGGTGATTGCCGTCAGGCCCGCCGCCACCCAGATCAGCGCCAGCCCCGCCCATGTGGCCACGGCGGCATGCGATATGGTCACCGGCATGTCGCCTTCGCCTGCGCGCGGCGGGCGCCCTGATTCAAGATAGGCCAATCCGGTGCCTAGGAACAGCACCGCAATGGCGATCATCTGCGCCGTTGTCTTCCATTTCGCCAGCCGCGTGACTGTCAGCAGCGCCGCCCGGTCGCCGAGATATTCGCGCAGGCCCGATACAAAGACCTCGCGGAACAGGATGACGGTGGCCGGCAGAATCAGCCACGGGTTCATCCCGGAGTATCCGGTCAGCACCATGATGGCGATGACGACCATCGCCTTGTCGGCAATGGGATCAAGCATGGCGCCGAACCGGCTTTCCTGTTTCCACAGCCGCGCGAGGTATCCATCGAACCAGTCGGTGATCGCGGCCCCGACAAACAGCGTCAGCGCCAACCAGTCGGCCCAAGGACGGTTGAAGTACAAAAACATGACTGCGACACCGGGTGCGGCGAGCAGACGAGCCGTTGTCAATATGTTCGGAACGGTCCAGCGCATGACCAAAGCCTTAACGCATGGCGGGACCGGCGAAAAGGGGGGGGCGCCACGCCCCCCGACGGACGCAGCGTCAGCGCAGCACATGCACCCCGCATTGCGCGTGGCGCACGACCCGCGCAGCGGTCGAGCCAAGGAAGTAATCCTGCAGACCCGGACGATGCGAGGCGATGACCACGCAGTCGTGCTTGTTATCCTCGGCCACGTCCAGAATGGTCTGCGCGGCGTGGCCGATCTTGACCTTCACCGCAACATCCGCCTGCCCGGCGAACTCCGCCGCCAGCGCCGTTTCCATGTCGGTGCGGTTACGGTCCTGCTGGTCCTGCGGCAGATACTGGGCGACATAGGAAGGGATTGCCTCGATCACGGTCAGCACAGTGATCTTCCCGCCGGGCGACATG
>JAUXPG010000257.1 GCA_030683915.1 Gemmobacter sp. | reverse complement strand
AGAAACCGTGGACGCCACGCAAACCGGCGCAGGGGCTTCGGGCGGGATGTCGGGCAGCCGGGCGCAATCGCTGTGCAACCGCCTGTGGCAGGGTCTGAGCGCCAATGTCTATGTCTATCTGCATCAGGTGCGACTGTCGGATGTGGTGAGCAATGCGCTCGCGCCGTGCCCCGCAGTGCCCGCGCTGTTCCGGGTGGTGGACGAGGACTGAAAAAGGGAGGGGCGCTGCCCCCCGCCGACCCTAGGGGTCGGCCCCCACATTATTTGGATCGAAGCGAAACTGCACGAGGATGAGCCTAGGGTGAGCCGCGCGCGCGTCTATCTGGACTGGAATGCCACGACGCCGCTGCGGGCCGAAGCGCGCGCGGCGATGGTGGCGGCCATGGATGTGGCGGGCAACCCGTCGTCGGTGCATGCCGAAGGCCGCGCCGCGCGCGCGCTGGTGGAGCGAGCGCGGGCGCAGGTCGCGGCGGCGCTGGGCGCGGAAGGATCGGACGTCGTGTTCGTGTCGGGCGCGACCGAGGCGGCGGCGCTGGCCTGTGCAGGCCGCGGGCTGGTCTGTGCCGGGGTAGAGCACGAGGCGGTTCTGGCCTGGTGTGACGACCGTCTGGCGGTGGATGGCGCAGGCCGGGTGGCGGTGGCCGACCCCGGCCGGACCGCCCTGCAGCTGGCCAATTCGGAAACCGGCGTGGTGCAGGACCTTCCGCCGGGGCTGGCCGTCAGCGACCTGACCCAAGGGTTCGGCAAGCTGCCCTTTGCCTTTGACTGGGCCGGCATCGACATCGGCATCGTGTCGGCGCACAAGCTGGGCGGGCCAAAGGGGGTGGGCGCGCTGGTCATCCGGCGCGGGCTGGACCTTGTGGCGCAGATGCGCGGGGGCGGGCAGGAAACGGGGCGCCGGGCGGGAACGGAGAACCTGATCGGCATAGCCGGTTTCGGGGCTGCCGCCGAGGCCGCGGCGCAGGATCTGGCGCAAGGCGTGTGGGCGCCTGTCGCCCGACTTAGAAATATTCTAGAGTCAGCATTGTCAGCCGGGGATTCGGGGACTATTTCCGTCGGGCATCAGGCTGCACGTCTGCCCAACACCCTGTGTCTGGTGACGCCGGGCTGGAAGAGCGAGACACAGGTGATGCAGATGGATTTGGCCGGGTTCGCCGTTTCGGCGGGGTCGGCCTGTTCCAGCGGCAAGGTGCGCGCCAGTCGCGTGCTGCGCGCGATGGGGCTGGAGGAGACTTCGGCGGCCTGCGCGATGCGGGTGTCGCTGGGGCCGGAGACGGCCGAGGCGGATGTGATGCGCTTTGCCGAGGTCTGGGCTGCGGCCCGGTCGCGGGCCCGGGCGCGGATGGGGTAAGGCGGGCGGTTGCCCGGACAGGACGCGGGCCCTGGCCCGAAAGCAAGGAACATGACGATGGCGATGCTCGATCAGGTGGACGCAGGCACGGAGGTTCGCGACGGCGTGGACCGCGAGACGATCGAGACCGTTCAGGCGATGGCCGGCAAATACAAGTATGGCTGGGCCACCGACATCGAGATGGATTTCGCGCCCAAGGGCCTGTCGGAAGACATCGTGCGGCTGATCTCGGAAAAGAACGGCGAACCGGAGTGGATGCTTGACTGGCGGCTGGCGGCCTATCGGCGCTGGGTCAATCTGGAAGAACCGCGCTGGGCAATGCTGAACTACCCCGAGATCGACTATCAGGACCAGTATTACTATGCCAAGCCCAAGAGCATGGCGGGCAAGCCCAAGAGCCTGGACGAGGTGGACCCGAAGCTGCTGGCGACCTATGCCAAGCTGGGCATCCCGCTGAAGGAACAGGCGGTGCTGGCCGGCGTCGAAGGCGCGGAAGAGGCCGTGGCCCCACGCAGGGTGGCCGTGGATGCCGTGTTTGACAGCGTGTCGGTCGGCACCACCTTCAAGGAAGAACTCAAGAAGGCCGGCGTGATCTTTTGCGCGATTTCCGAAGCGGTTCGCGACTACCCCGATCTGGTGAAAAAATACCTCGGCACCGTGGTGCCGCCCTCTGACAACTTCTTTGCAACGCTCAACAGCGCGGTGTTTTCGGACGGCTCGTTCGTGTACATCCCTGCCGGGGTGCGCTGCCCGATGGAGCTGAGCACGTATTTCCGCATCAATGCCGAAAACACCGGGCAATTCGAGCGCACGCTGATCATAGCCGAAAAGGGCAGCTATGTCAGCTATCTGGAAGGCTGCACTGCGCCCAAGCGCGACACCAACCAGCTGCACGCGGCGGTGGTTGAGATTGTCATTCTGGAAGATGCCGAGGTGAAATATTCCACCGTCCAGAACTGGTATCCGGGGGACGAGAACGGCGTGGGCGGCATCTATAACTTTGTCACCAAGCGCGCCGATTGCCGCGGCGACCGGGCCAAGGTGATGTGGACGCAGGTGGAAACCGGCAGCGCGATCACATGGAAGTATCCGTCGTGCATCCTGCGCGGCGACGACAGCCAAGGCGAATTCTATTCCATCGCCATCGCCAACAATGCCCAGCAGGCGGACACCGGCACCAAGATGATCCATCTGGGCAAGCGCACAAAGTCGCGCATCGTCTCCAAGGGCATTTCGGCTGGCCGGGCGCAGAACACCTATCGCGGACTGGTGTCGATGCACCCCAAGGCGGTGGACAGCCGCAACTATACCCAGTGTGACAGCCTGCTGATCGGCGACAAATGCGGGGCGCATACCGTGCCCTATATCGAGGTGCGCAACAACTCCAGCCGGGTCGAGCACGAGGCGACCACCAGCAAGGTCGATGACGACCAGCTGTTCTATTGCCGGTCGCGCGGGATGGACGAGGAAGAGGCCGTGGCGCTGGTCGTCAACGGGTTCTGCCGCGAGGTGTTGCAGGCCCTGCCGATGGAATTCGCGATGGAAGCGCAGGCACTGGTGGCGATCAGCCTTGAAGGCTCGGTCGGCTGACAGGGCGGAGCGCAGGATGATCGTCACGACCACCCACAGCGTCGAGGGGCGCCGGATCACCGAGCACCGCGGAATCGTGGTGGGCGGGGCGATCGCGCAGCGCGCGATTCAGGCGCGTGCGGCCACGTATGGTGCCGTTGCGGTTGTGGATGCCGCTCCGAATAATGGTGGCGTGGGCATTGTCGGGATGGGTCCGGTCAGCGGCATGGCGGTGTGCCTTGGCTGACGACGCAGACCTTACGCCCCGGCCCGATGCGCCGGTGCTGACGCTGCCGCCTGACGAGGCGGCGCTGTTGCGCGCAGAATACCGGCGTGCAGGTGTCATTCTGGAATACGGGTCGGGCGGGTCGACTGTTCTGGCCGGCGGGATGCCGGGCAAGCAGGTGTTCAGCGTGGAATCCGACGCGGCATGGGTTGCGCGGATGCAGGGTTGGTTCGTCGAAAACCCGCCCGCGTCGCCCGTCGTGATGCACCATGCCGACATCGGGCCAACTGTCGCTTGGGGCCGCCCGGCGGATGAGACGCAGTTTCGCAAATGGCCGGGCTATGCCAATTCGGTCTGGGACCGGGCCGATTTCGCGCATCCCGACGTGGTGTTGGTGGATGGCCGGTTCCGCGCCGCCTGTCTGATGACCGTCGCGCTGCGCATCCTGCGGCCCGTGACGGTGCTGTTTGATGATTACACCCGGCGCAAACCCTATCATGCGGTGGAACGACTGGTGCAACCTACGGGTTTTGCCGGGCGGATGGCGCGGTTTGATCTGGTGCCGATGGCATTTCCGGCCGACCGGCTTGGCTGGCTTGTCAGCCTGTTCCTGAAACCGCTGTGAAAGGACGCGACGGATGATCACCAGCCCGCCGCCGTCTTGGCAAGAAAACGTGCCGCCTGCGCCTTGCCCCGGCCACAGTCCGGCGCCATCCCTCTCCGCGTGTCACCGGACAGGGATGGAGCGTCATGCGGGATCATCAGAAAGTCTTTGCCGAACGTCTGGCGCGGATTGCGGCGCAGACCGGAAACACCAACGCGACGCTTCATATTGGCATGGAGTCACAGATTCCGCAGGCGATGACGCTGGCTTTGCGCAACCCGCAACTCGCGCGGGCGCTGAGCGCCGCCGTGCAGGGGCTTTCGCCGTGGGCCGTGCCGGTGGCGCTGTTTTCGGGCGCACTGGCCATGGTGACCGGGCATCTGTCGCGGGTGTGGATGATCGGGCAGGGGCAGGGTCTTGCCGGTGTGCTGTTCGATCTGAGCGCGGCCATGCTGGTGATCGTGGTGCTGCGCGGGCTGATGGGTCTGCGCGGGCCGGGGGCGCTGGCCTTGCAACTGGTGGGCGCGGTGATCGTGGCCGGCGGCTTGCACAACGCGGTGCACCAGTGGCCGCAGATCTTTGCCGCCGTCTTTCCGCCCACATGGACCACGGCGGTGCTCGACGCCACAGAACCGATGACCGTTTCTCTGGGCATGCTGGCGCTTTAGC
>JAUXPG010000309.1 GCA_030683915.1 Gemmobacter sp. | reverse complement strand
ACCGGGGGCGCCCGGTCAGGCAAATCGGGGTTCGCCGAACGGCTGGCGCTGTGCGGCGACGGTCCGCACAGTTACATCGCGACGGCCCAAGCGTGGGACGACGAAATGCACGGGCGGATTGCACGCCACCGGGCCGACCGCGGAACGGGCTGGCACACGGTCGAAGCGCCGCTCGATCTGGCGGGCGCGCTGGCATCGGTGACCACCGGCACGGTGCTGGTGGATTGCCTCACACTATGGGTCTCCAACCACATTCTGGCAAATCACGATGCCGAGGCGGAAACCGCGGCACTGCTGGCGGCGCTGGCGGCGGCGCAGGTGCCCGTGGTGATGGTGTCGAACGAGGTGGGGTCGGGCATCGTGCCCGACAACGCGCTGGCGCGCGCATTCCGCGATGCCCAAGGGCGGCTGAACCAGCGCGTTGCCGCACAGGCCGACCTTGCGGTGGTGGTGATCGCCGGGCTGCCGCTGGTGCTCAAGGGCGCCCTGCCCCGAGCGTTGGCATGACGCGCTTCTTGTGGTTGCGCCACGGCCCCACGCATCAGACGGTGATGACCGGCTGGCACGACGTGCCGGCCGATCTGTCGGACACCGGCCTGATGGCGCGGGTCGCAGCGGTGCTTCCTGCCGATGCCGTGATGGTGTCGTCCGATCTGGTGCGCGCGCGCGCCACTGCCGATGCGCTGGCAGGCCCGCGTCTGCGCCTGCCCGACATGGCCGATCTGCGTGAGTTTCACTTCGGTGATTGGGACGGGCTGCATTTTTCCGAAGTTGCCGCGCGCGACCCCGACCTCAGCCGCGCCTATTGGGAAACCCCCGGCGACATTGCCCCCCCGAACGGCGAAAGCTGGAACGCGGCCTCCGCCCGGATCGAGGCAGCGGTTCAGCGGCTGGCCGCCGCCCATCCGGCCGGCGCAGTGGTGGTGGTGGCGCATTTCGGCACCATCCTGACACAGGTCGCCCGCACGCTTGGCCAACCGCCCGCCGCCGCACTTGCCCAGCGGATCGACCCCTTGTCGCTGACCGAAATCACCTTCGCCCCGCAAGGGCGCACGCTGCTGCGCGTCAACCACCTGCCCCGGCCGTGACACCCGGTTCCATTCGCAAGCCGGCTCAGAACGCGGCGCGGGTGATGGAGGCAAGGAAGAACGGCGCATAGTCGGGTGTGCCGAACATATTGCCCATCTCCACCCGGACGGGAATACGAAATCCTTGGTGCAGCCCGGTTTCCAGAATCCGCCCGCCAAAGGGTTGCAGCCGATAGGTCCGTTCGGGGTTGGCGTCGGTCCAGCGCTGCGACACCGCCGTGACCGGGTCACCCAGCGCATCGAAGGTGATCTGCAGCGGGGCAAGGTGGGGCGCATCGGCAAACCGGATCTCGGCGCTGTCGGCCCCGGTCTGCACCCAGTCGGCGCCGAACTGTGGCAACAGGCTGGCCGGGGCCCAGATGGACTCCATCATCACACGGGTTGCCGCCGCGCGCGCATGGTCGCCTGTGCCGCCGACGCGGGCCAGGGGGATCAGGCCGTGCAGCCAGAACTTCGTCCAACTCTCCTCATGCCCTGCCGCGCGGGAATATCCGTCCGATCCGCCAAACCGTATCAGCCCGGCGCCGATGTCCGCCTGCCAGACAAAACCCTGCGCCGGTGGCGCAAGGATCTGGCGCGCGGTCATCGGCAGGTCCGTTCCGTTCATGATGAAACTCCCGGTCATCTCCAGCCGCACCACACGGTGCAAGGGTGTGCCGGGCAGGATGGCACGGGCGAAATACCGCCGCGCAACCTCGGGCATATCCGCAACCATCGAGGGGTCAAAGACCGGCGGGCCTGCCACGCGCAGGCCCTCCAGCGCCGACCAGACCGCCCGCATCTGCGCCCGGTCGCGCGAATTCACCCAAAGGCCAAGCGCAACGGCGGCGACCAAAAGGGCGACAAAGGCAAGCAGGATCAGTTTGAAAAGGGTCATGGCGGCGTCCTGAAAATTCGCTCGGGCGGGGAATACCGGGTTGGCCTCAGGGCGATCCGGCCATCGGCCCGCCCGGCGCCTTCAGGTATCACGATCCCGCCGCGCGACGCTTTGACCTCGATCACGCCAGCCCGTGCCAAGGGGCGGACAACCCCGAAACCGGCTGGCGTGGCTCGCGCTTCCTTTGCGCTGCCGGCGGAACCTTCCCACGGTCGCGCGGGTTGTCAGGCCGAAAGTGAGGTGCGCCATGAACCGCGAAGAATTCGAAGCCCTTGAGGCCCGCATCCAGGCCAGGGCCGTTCGCCTGTGGTCCGAAGCCGGCAGCCCCGACGGCGGCCACGCACGTTTTGCCGATCAGGCGCGCGAGTTGGTCGCGCTGGAGGAAGTGGCGCCACCCACCATCGACCCCGATCGCGCCGCCCGCCCGGTGATCGAAGAAGCCTCGATCCAGAGCAACCTTGGCGAATTCCCCACCCTGCGCGACCAGGGCGACGAGATGACCTTTCCCGACCCCGAGCCGGAGGCCGACCCTTATGCCGAAGATGACATCCGGCTTTCCGATGGCGACGCCTCGGAAACCGGAGGCGTGCTGCCCGAGGACGACGTGCCCGAGGGCGATTTGCCGGAGGTGTCGCTTGCCGATGCCGATGTCACCACAAGCACGGCCGATGCCGACGACGACCCGCCGAATGACGATCTGAACGATGATGGCATGCCAGATGCTGAAGACCTCGACGACCGGGCACGGGGGACGCGCCCCTAATCACCCGCCGCCAGCAGGGCGCGCAGCCCGCTGCGGTAATCGGGATACAGCAGCCGCACCCCCAGATCGCGCTTGATGCGGTCGTTGCGCACCCGCTTTGACTCGGCATAGAAACTGCGCGCCATCGGGGTCATGTCGGCGGTCTTCCAGTCCTCGGCGGGGGGTGGGGGCAGGCCAAGCAACTCTGCGGCATGGGCCAGAACGTCTTCGGGCGGGGCGGGATCATCGTCGCAGACGTTGTAAACGGCGCCGGGGTCTGGCCGGGCAATCGACGCGGCCAGCACCTGCGCAATATCCTCGACATGGATGCGCGAAAAGACCTGACCCGGCTTGATGATCCGCCGGGCGGTGCCGTTGCGCACCTTCTCGAACGGCCCTCGCCCCGGACCATAGATCCCGGCCAACCGGAAAATGTGCAGCGGCAGGCCCAGCGCCTGCCACGCGGCTTCGGCGTCAACCCGCGCCTGCCCGCGCGCGGTCGTGGGCGCCAGCGGCGCAGCCTCATCAACCCAACCGCCCAAATGGTCGCCGTAAACCCCTGTGGTGGAAAGATACCCCACCCATGCCGGGCGTGCTTCGGCCAGTTCCGCAGCGTGGCGGGCCAGCACCGGGTCGCCGGTCGCACCCGGCGCCATGGATTGCAGAACATGGGTTGCCGCCGCCAAGGTCGGCGCAAGGCTTTCCACCGGCCACAGCAAGGGCTCCACCCCTTCGGCATCCATTGCGCGGGCGCGGTCCGGGTCGCGGGTGGTGCCGATCACCCGCCAACCTTGCGCAATGAGCACGCGCGCCAGCGCCTGCGCGCAATAGCCATGACCAAGGGATAACAGCGTTTTCATGTCCCCGACCTTCGCAGGGCCGCGCGCCGCGCGCAAGCCCGCCTCGCCCCCCGCCCGCCCCGCGCGCACCGCCCCCTCACAGGTCCAGCGCGCCGTCGGCCAGCGTGGCGGCGAGCAGGTCCACCGCATCGGCCAAGCGTTCGTCGATCACGCCCAGCGCCTGCGTCCAGTCCGACATCTGCCGCACCTCCTCAGCCCCGTCCGACACCCCGCGCAAGCCGATCAGCGGCAGGCCGAACCGCTGCGCGGCGCGCATATGGGCGAAGGTTTCCATATCCACCATATCGGCGTCGATCGCGTCATACCCCGCCCCCGACACCACGTTGCCCCCCGTCGACAGCCGCGCCACCGGCAGACCGGGCAACCGCAACGGCAGGGCGACGTGCGCGGGCAGGTCGAGAAACGGCGTGCGCCCCCGCTCGAACCCCAGGGGCGAGGCATCCATGTCACGCCACGACACCTCGGCCACCTGAAAGACCTCGGCCTGCCGCAACACCCGCGACCCGGCCGACCCCATCGAGACGACGAGCGCGGGCAACGCCTGCCGTCCGGCCAGCACCGACAGCGCGGCCGTCAGCGACACCGCCGCCTCCACCGGGCCCACGCCCGTGATCAGCGGGCGGATGCGGGCGCGCAAGGCCGGACCATACTCCGCCTCGGCCGCCATGACGAACAGCACCGGCACGCCCCCGACCCGATCGGGGGCCGGAATGGCCCTCATGCCCGCCGCCCCAACCGCTCGACCCCCAACACCGCCAGCACCCGCGCCTCGATCTGCGCGGCGTCCATCCCGGCAACGCGGTACATCGCCTCGGGCGAAGCCTGATCGATGAAGATGTCGGGCAACACCATGCTGCGATACTTCAGCCCGCGGTCGAACACCCCTTCCTCGGCCAGAAGCTGCGCGACATGGCTGCCAAAGCCGCCAACGGCGCCCTCCTCGATGGTGATCAGCGCCTCGTGGTGGCGGGCCAGTTGCAAGATGAGCTCGCGGTCCAGCGGCTTGGCAAAACGGGCATCGGCCACCGTGGGCGCAAGCCCACGCGCCGCCAGCGCTTCGGCCGCCTTCAGCACCTCGGCCAACCGGGTGCCGAACGACAGCAGCGCCACGCGCGCGCCTTCGCGCAGCACCCGGCCTTTGCCGATCACGAGCGGCACCCCGCGTTCGGGCAATTCCACCCCCACGCCGTCGCCGCGCGGAAAACGGAACGCGCTCGGACCGTCATCCAGCGCGGCCGCCGTGGCAACCATATGAACCAGCTCCGCCTCATCCGCCGCCGCCATCACCACCATGCCCGGCAGGTTGGCCAGAAACGCCACGTCGAACGCCCCGGCATGTGTGGCCCCGTCGGCCCCCACCAGCCCCGCGCGGTCAATCGCGAACCGCACCGGCAACCGCTGGATCGCCACGTCATGCACGACCTGATCATAGCCGCGCTGCAAGAAGGTGGAATAAAGCGCACAGAAGGGCCGCATCCCGCCCGCCGCCAACCCGGCGGCAAAGGTCACGGCATGCTGTTCTGCAATGCCCACATCGAACACCCGCGCCGGAAACCGCTCGGCAAACAGGTTCAGCCCGGTGCCATCCGGCATCGCAGCGGTGATCGCCACGATCCGGCCATCGGCTTCGGCCTCGCGGATCAGGCTTTGCGCGAAAACCTT
>JAUXPG010000251.1 GCA_030683915.1 Gemmobacter sp. | reverse complement strand
TCGGCCAGGATTTCGGGGTTGAGCAGCACCGAATTCGACGGCGCCACCACATCAAGCGTCTGGCGGGCCAGAAACCGGGTGCGGTGGGCATCATCCGGGTGCAGGCCGCGCATCGGTTCGGTCGCCTGATCCCACCAGTCCTGCACGGCCAGAAACCCTTGTTGCCACATGCGGAACGGCATGGCCTGCCATCCGGCATGGTCAAAGCGGTGGTCATAGGGCTTGGGCCGGAACGGGGCGGGGGCACCGGGGCTGGCGGCCAGCGCCATCACCTTCAGGATGTTGCGCTGTGCATGTTCGGCCAGTTCCATCTGTCGCCCCGGCGAACGGGCCAGATGTTCGGCCCAATCCGTCCAGGCCTGCAGAAATGCATGGGTCGACACCCCGCCGCAGAGCCGCGCCACGGCGGCCCGCGCCGCGCGGTCGAAGTTCTGGTGCGGGTGGTCTTGCGGCGGGCCGCGCAGGGGCGCGGGCGCAAGCGCGGGCGGCGGCGTCGGCGGGACGGGAACGACCGCAGGCACCTGCGCCCCGGCTGTCTGCGGGGTGGCGCGGCGGCGGGTCTTGGACGGTCTGGTCATGGTTTGAGCCCCAGTCTGATCTGCTTTTCAATTTCGATCAGCGCAAAGAAGGCAACACCGATCCCGACGATCAACACGCCGTCTGTCAGCGGCACGGGCATGGTGCCCAGAACGGCCTGCAACGGCGCAAGATAGGTCGCGGCGAACTGCACCGCCGTGATGACAAGCACGACCGTCCAGACCACCCGCGTGCCGCGCACCGCCGCCCAGGTCAGCGAGGTGCCGTGAATGTTGCGGATGAAGAACAGATGAAAAATCTCCAGCACCACCAGCGTGTTCATCGCCATCGTCTGCGCCAGCGCCAAGGGATAGCCCTTGTCGATGGCATAGGTGTAGATGCCGAACACCGCCGCCAGAAACAGGGTCGCCACCAGCACCACATGCCAGACCAGCCCGCCCGACAGGATGGGCGCGGAGCGCGCGCGCGGCGGGCGGGCCATGGTGCCCGCCTCGGTCGGCTCGAACGCCAGCGCAAGGCCAAGGGTGACGGCGGTGATGAGGTTGATCCACAGGATCATCACCGGAGTAACCGGCAAGGCCAGTCCTGCCAGCAGCGCCAGCATGATGACCAGCGATTCACCGGCGTTGGTGGGCAGGGTCCAGCTGATGACCTTGCGCAGGTTGTCATAAACCGTGCGCCCTTCGCGCACCGCGGCGGCGATGGAGGCGAAGTTGTCATCGGCCAGCACCAGATCGGCGGCTTCCTTGGCTGCCTCGGAGCCCTTCAGCCCCATCGCGATGCCTGCATCGGCGCGCTTGAGCGCGGGGGCATCGTTGACGCCGTCGCCGGTCATGGCGACCGACAGGCCGTTGGCCTGAAGCGCGGTCACAAGGCGCAGCTTGTCCTCGGGGCTGGTGCGGGCAAAGACATCGACCGAGCCCACCTCCAGCGCCAGTTGCGCGTCATCGAGCTTGTCAAGGTCGGCGCCGGTCAGCACGCGGTCGGGGTTGGCCAGCCCGATCTGCGCCGCGATGGCCGCGGCCGTTCCGGCATGGTCGCCGGTGATCATCTTGACCCGGATGCCTGCGGCGCGACATTCGGCCACGGCGGCAATCGCCTCGGGGCGCGGCGGATCGATCAGGCCGACCAGCCCGACAAAGCTCAGGCCACCTTCCAGCGCCGCGGGGTCGATGCGGTCATCCGCCCCGGCGCGTTCGGCCAGCGCCAGCACCCGCAACCCGCGCCGCGCCAGCGCGTCGGCCCGGCCTTGCCAATGGGCCTGGTCGATCCCCCCGCACATCCGCAGCACCCGCTCGGGCGCGCCTTTCACATGGGTCAACCGGCCTGCCGGGCCCTCGGTCAGCACGGCCATGAAACGGTGGCGGCTGTCAAAGGGAATGGCGTCAAGCCGCTGGGCGCCCGCGTCGGCCCCGACCTTGGCGGCAAAGGCCAGCAGCGCACCTTCCATCGGGTCGCCTTCGACCGTCCATTCGCCGCCGCGTTCCTTCAGGGCCGCGTCGTTGCACAGCGCCGCCGCCGCGGCCAGCGGCAGAAGGTTGCCCGCCGGGGTCACGGGCCCATGGGGCGCATAGCCTTCGCCCCCGATCTCGAACGTGCCGTCCGGGGTTTCGGCAGCGACGACCACCATTTCGTTGCGGGTCAGCGTGCCGGTCTTGTCGGTGCAGATGACCGAGACCGACCCGATCGCCTCGATCGCGGGCAGACGGCGCACGATGGCGTTGCGCCGCGCCATCGCCTGCACACCGATGGCCAGCGTGATCGTCATCACTGCGGGCAAGCCTTCGGGAATGGCGGCCACAGCCACGCCGACCACTGCCATGAACAGATCGGAGAAATCCTGGTGGCCGACGAAATACCCCCATCCCAGCAACAGCGCTGCAATGAGAAGGATCAGGAAGGACAGCCAGCGCGCAAAATGGTCCATCTGCGCGACAAGCGGCGTGGTCAGATGTTCCACCCCGGCCAAAAGCCCGCCGATCCGCCCGATTTCGGTGCCCGCCCCGGTTGCCACCACCAGCCCCCGCGCGGTGCCTTGGGTCACCAGCGTGCCTGACCATAGCATCGAGCGCCGGTCGCCCAGCGGCGCGTCGGCGGCCACCGGGGTCTGGCCCTTTTCCACCGGCACGGATTCGCCCGTCAGAATAGCCTCTTGCGCCGCCAGCCCCCGCGCTTCGAGCACGCGCAGATCGGCGGGCACCTTGTCGCCCGCTTCCAGCAGCACGATGTCGCCCGGCACAAGGTCGGCGCCGTCGATGCTGATCCGCCCGCCATCGCGCAAGACGGAGGCCCGGGGTGCCAGCATGCCCCGGATCGCGGCCATCGCGGCCTCGGCCTTGCCTTCCTGCACAAAGCCGATCACCGCATTGGCCAGAACGACCGCAAGGATGACCCCGGTATCGACCCAGTGCTGCAAGGCGCCGGTCACCACCGCCGCCCCCAGCAGGACATAGATCAGCACGTTGTGGAACTGGGCGAGGAACCGCACCAGAGGCCCGCGCGCGCGCACCTCGGGCAGCCGGTTGGGGCCATGCGCCGCCAGCCGACGGGCGGCTTCGCGGGTGGTCAGGCCGGCGGCGGTGGCATCGAGCGCGGCAAGGCAATCGGCGGCAGGGGTGGCGTGCGGGTCCTTCAGCGTCATGTCACCGGGCCGTGTAGCCGCCATCGATCACGATTTCCGCCCCGGTGACGAACTTTGCCTCGTCCGAGGCCAGCCAGACCACGGCCCAGGCGATGTCATCGGGTTCGCCCATGTGCCCGATAGGGTGGACCGAACCGGCGGCGGCCTTGGCCGCTTCGAGGTCAGGCGCCGTGGCGCGCAGGTGGTTTTCCACCATCGGCGTCCAGATATAGGCCGGGTGGATGGAATTGACCCGGATGCGTTCGGGCGCATAGGTGATGGCATCATTCTTCGACATCAGCCGCACCGCCCCCTTGGACGCATGGTACGGCGCGATGCCGCCCACCCCGATCAGCCCGGCGATGGACGACAGGTTGATGACCGACCCGCCCCCCGCCTTGCGCAGATGCGGGATCGTGTGCTTGGTGCCGAAGAACACGCCCTTCACGTTCACCGCCTGCACATGGTCCCACTCTGCCTCGGTCACCTCGTCGGTGGGCCGGGGCGAGCCGGAGATGCCCGCATTGTTCACCATCACATGCAGCCCGCCAAAGCGCGCGGCCGCCGCGTCGATGGCCGATTTCATCGCCGCCTCGTCGGTGACATTCACCGACCAGAACGCGACGTCATGCCCCTTGTCCGACAGGTCTGCGGCCAGCGCCTGCCCCTCGGCGGTCAGAAGGTCGAAGATCGCGACCTTCGCGCCTTCTTCGGCCATGCGCTGCACACAGGCACGACCGATGCCGACGGCACCCCCGGTCACGATGGCCGTCTTGCCGGAAAGTCGGTTCATGGCATTGTCCTTTCGCTGCTGGATGATGTCTGACACCGGCCCGCGAACGGGCCTGCCACCGGCACCCGACCGCCCGCCGCCGGTGCCCGACGGACAAGGCGGCGCGGTTGTCCGCTGCACCTGCACCCTACCAAAGTCGGGGCGGGGCACCTTGATCTCGCTCAAGTGCCCGCCCCGGAGGCGTTACAATTCCAACAGGAAACCCGACCTTGTGCCCGTTCGCAAACCTGCCGGGCCTTGGCGCGTCAGTTTGCGAGCGCGACGAAGGGCCGGATCAGCTGCAAGACGCGGTAGGTTTGCGCGTCCAGCACGACGATGCGGTCATCCACGACTGCATAGCGCTGGCCATAAGGCAGCGGCGCCAGATCATAGCGCACGAAGTCATCCAGAAACAGCAGATCGCTTACCGCCACCACGTCGCCCGTCCGGTCGCGGGTCTGCCATTCGCCGGTGGTCACGCCTTTCTTGGCCTGACCGGGCGGCACGCAGGGCGGGTCCTTCTTCGCCAGGCCGGGGGGGCAGCCCCGCGCCTGCGCGAAGGCTGCGTCGGCGCTGACGACGGGTGCGGCGGCCAGAAGGGCGATGGCGAACAGGCGGGGAACACAGGTCATGGGTGCGGTCCTTTGACAAGAGGGCTCAACCAAGGAAACGCCCCCCGCGCCGGTTCGGTTCCCTGCCTGCGGTCCGGGGCGGCCGAACCGGCCCCGGTCAAATCGCCGCGACAGCCTTTGCCAGCAGATCGCGCACCTGCCCCGCCACGCCCTGCAGCGCGTCATTGTCGATCGCCTGCATCGAGGCGACCGGGTCGATCGCGCTGACCTCGACGCCGCCGGCCACCTCGCGCAGGATCACGTTGCAGGGCAGCATGGCGCCCACGCGCGGCTCCATCCCGATGGCCTCCCACGCCATTTTCGGATTGCAGGCCCCGAGAATGCGGTAGCCGGGCATGTCGGCCTCCAGCTTCTTCTTCATCGTTGCCTTGACGTCGATTTCGGTCAGCACGCCAAAGCCGTTGGCGGCC
>JAUXPG010000245.1 GCA_030683915.1 Gemmobacter sp. | reverse complement strand
CTCCACTGCCGCCTGCGCTGCGGGAAGGACGGGCACAAGACGCTCCTTCCCGCCCTTGCCCATGATGCGCAAGATATCGCGCAACGGATGATCGGCCCCGGTCAGGCCCAGCGCCTCGGATATCCGCAGCCCGCAGCCGTATAGCAGGGTCACTACGGCGGTATCACGCGCGGCGATCCAGTCGTCGCTCGCCCCCTCGCCAACATCCGACATCATGGCGCGGGCGGACTCGATGGTCAGCGGGCGTGGCAGTTTGCGGCGATAGCGGGGGGCGCGGGTGGCCAGAACGGCGGTCGCGTCGGTACCGCTGCGGTCCGCTATCCAGCGGGTGAAGGATTTTACCGCCGACATCCGCCGCGCCAGCGACCGTGCGCCAACGCCGCGTGCCTGTTCATGCGCCAGAAAGGCGCGCAGGTCGGTTTTCGGCAGCGCGGCAAGTGCGGCCAAGCCGTCGCCCGCGCCACGGTGCTCGGCGAGAAACGCCAACCAACGCCCGACATCCCCCGCATAGGCCGACACAGTGGCAGGCGACGCGGCATCCAGCGCCTTCATCTGTGCCAGCCAGTCGGCCATCGCCGCCCGCGCCGCCGGTGCGATGCCGGGGTGATCGGTCACGCCAGCCAGCGGCGCATCACCCGCTCAAACACGGCGCCGAAATGCGCCAGAAGATCGGTGCCCTGCGACGGGCGGAACTGATGGGGGTCTTCGGCGCCGAGCACCAGCAACCCCGGCAGCCGGCCTGTCCCAAGGTCCAGCCGCAAGCCCGCCTCGGACCGGATATGCGGGGCCATGTCGCCATGAACGCGTGTCGACAGCGCGATGGTCTGGCGCAGCACCACCTGCCGCACCGGCCCGTTGCGCCCCGCCGTCAGCCAGCTGTCAACGAACCCCGGTTCGACCACGCACACCACATCGCCGAGGCGCGACAGCGCGGCAGACCCGCCCTGCTGGCTTTCCAGCACCAACCGCAACGTTTCCACCCGGAGCGTGGCGGCAACCGTCTTCGTCAGCCCGGCCAGAAAATCCTCGAACGTCAGCGGGTCCAACACCTGCAGGATGGCGCGCTGCACGATGTTCGCCCCGGCAAGGTTTTCATAGGCCGCCGCGATCACGCCGCGATGCGTGTCTTCCAGTCGGCCCAGTTGCCCCTCCAGCCGCCGCAGGGCCACGCCCCGCAGATCGACGATGTTTTCCCCCATCGCGCGGTCATTCGCGGCGATCAGGGCGCGCATCACCTCGGCGTCTTCCAGAATTGCTTCGGGATCGGAAAGGATGTGGTCGCGCATGTCCTCGGTCAGGCCGATACGGCCTGCCTGCCCTGCCCTTGCCGTCATGCCGGTCTCCGGTCTGTTTTCTGCCTCAGGGGTCAGCATACACGAAGCCGTGCACCCGGCGGAAACGTTTTTTTCCGCCCGGCCGGGTGCCAGAGGAGATCAGAGTATCTTTTGGCCTGTCTTGGCCCAGTCGGCGTTGAACTGCTCCAACCCCTTGTCGGTCAGCACGTGGTTGGCCATCGCCTTGATCACCGCAGGCGGCGCGGTGGCGACGTCTGCCCCCATCAGGGCGGCGTCCTTCATGTGGTTGGCCGACCGGATCGAGGCGGCAAGGATTTGGGTCCGGAAATCGTAGTTGTCATAGATCGTGCGGATGTCGCCGATCAGTTCCATGCCATCAAGGTTGATGTCATCGAGCCGCCCGATGAACGGGCTGATGAAGGTGGCGCCCGCCTTGGCCGCCAGCAACGCCTGATTGGCCGAAAAGCACAAGGTGACGTTGACCATGAAGCCGTCGCCGGTCAGCACCTTGCAGGCCTTCAGCCCGTCCCACGTCAGCGGCACCTTGACGGCGATGTTCGGGGCAATCGCGGCCAGCTTGCGGCCTTCGGCGATCATGCTTTGCGCGTCCATTGCCACCACCTCAGCCGAAACAGGGCCTGAGACGATGCCGCAGATCTCGCGCGTCACTTCCAGAATGTCGCGGCCCGATTTCAGGATCAGCGACGGGTTGGTGGTGACCCCGTCCACCATGCCAAGGTCATTGAGTTCGGCAATCGCGGCAACGTCGGCGGTATCGACAAAGAATTTCATGGCGCATCCTCGGCATCGGTTCCGGGGCGTCATACCATGGTCGGGCCGGGGCGCAAACCCCGGCCCCGCCGCGCGCCCCTAATGGGCAGGCTGGATGAAGGTGCCGTTGCGCAGTTCCTTCACCGCCTGCCGGATTTCTTCGGCAGTGTTCATCACGATCGGGCCGTGCCACGCCACGGGTTCCTTGATCGGGGCGCCCGCGACCAGCAGGAACCGGATACCGTCTGGCCCGGCGGTCACCGTCACTTCGTCGCCGTTGCCGAACTGCACAAGGGTGCGGTTGCCCGACATGTCGCGGATGTTCACCTCTTGCCCGCGCACCTCTTTTTCCAGCAGCACACCGCGCGGGTTTGCGGCATCGGCGAACTTTCCTGCACCTTCAAAGACATACGCAAAGGCATTGCGGCGGGTATCCACCGGAAACACCTTGCGCCGGCCCGGCGGCACGTAAATGTCAAGGTAAAGCGGTTCTGCCGCGATGCCGTCAACCGGGCCGGCCTTGCCCCAGAAATCGCCGATAATGACCTTGACCACCGTGCCGTCGTCTTCCAGAATTTCTGGAATATCGCGCCCCTTCACGTCCTGATAGCGTGGTTGCGTCATCTTGAGATGGCTGGGCAGGTTGGCCCACAACTGGAACCCGTGCATCTGGCCGCGTGCGTTGCCCGACGGCATTTCCTGATGCAGGATGCCCGATCCGGCGGTCATCCACTGCACATCGCCTGCCCCCAGACGGCCCCGGTTGCCAAGGGAGTCGCCGTGCTCCACGGTGCCTGCGAGCACATAGGTGATCGTTTCGATGCCCCGGTGCGGGTGCCATGGGAAGCCGGCCTGATAATCGCCGGGGCGTTCGCCGCGAAAATCATCGAACAGCAGGAACGGGTCGTGGCGCTTGGGGTCGTGAAACCCGAACGCGCGGTGCAGCTTGACCCCGGCGCCTTCCATCGTGGGGGTGGCGCGGGCTTCGTGGGTGACGGGACGGATCGACATGGCAACCTCCGGATCTCTGGTGTTGGAGGTAATCTAGGGCAACCGGCCCTGTGGAAAAAGGCGCAAGCGGGGAGGGAAGACTGTGCCTTT